>DASTMB010000098.1 GCA_035714365.1 Mycobacteriales bacterium
CGTTTCTACAACAGCGAACGGGCCCGCCGAGCGGCCCTGCCAGGATGGCTGCACGAGTACAACCACCACCGGCGCCACTCAGCGATCGGCAACGTCCCGCCGATCACTCGCTTAACCAACGTTCCTGGGCGCTACAGCTAGAGGCTCGCGACGAACCGGTCGACCTCGGCCTCGGGCAGCCGCTCGCCCAGGACCTCGATGCGCAGCCCGTCCCGGTACAGCACGACGAGGACCAGGGTGCCGTCCGAGAAGTGACCGACCTCCTTGTAGCCGTTGGCGCCGTTGACGGTGAGCGGGGTGACCTTGACGAACTGGTTGCGCGAGTCGGCCTCGACCTCGCCGCGCTCCGGGTACACCCGCGACCGCGACTCGGTCAGGTCCAGCGAGCTGCCGTCGGTGCCGTGCCACGTCGCGCTGACGAGGTCGCGCAGCCGCTCGTCGCCGTTGCTGTTCTCGAAGTGGACGACGGGCCGGCCGAGCCCCGGGGGCACGTACGACGGCACGAGGACTTCGAAGCCGGCCCGGCCGCCGACGTCGGCGAGCGAGCCGACGTCGCCCGCGTCGCTCGGCACGTGCACCTCCTCGACGATGTCGCCGTCGCCGCGCTTGCCCGGCGGCGCCGACGGCGGGGCGATCGTCGGCACGATGCGGACCGGGATGGTGTCGTGGGCCGCCGTGCCACGCACGCGGGCGGGACCGAGGTGGGCCACGCGGGCGACGAGCAGCAGCGCGCCGACCGCGAGCGCCACCAGGGCCGGGATCGCCGGGGCCAGCCGTCGCGCGAACGTCGTGGGGGTCATCGCGGGCTCCTCAGCTGAAGTCGTCGACCATGTAGTGGCACCCGCCGACCTTGCCGTTCCTGTTGTCGAGGACGGTCCACCGGTCGTCGTTGGCGTTCGAGCTGCCGGGGACGCGGTGCTGCTGCCACCCGTAGACGGTCGTGTCGTACGGGTTGAGGTCGATCAGGTGGTCGACGTCACCCCAGGTGGGATCGCAGTGACCGTCCTTGACGCAGACGCTCGTGCCGTTCTGCGACCAGCAGTAGCCGTTGAACGTGTCCGTGTGCTTGGTGCGGTGCTCCAGGCCCTTCTTCTTGTCCTGGTCCCAGAAGAAGCCCCACGTGTCGAACCCGACGATGCCGTCGTCCACCAGCCCCTGGCATTTCTGGTACGAGCGGACCGCGAACTCGGTCTTCGGCCCGAAGTACCCGTCAATGGTCCCGGGGGCCAGGAAGCAGTTCGGGTTCCAGTGGTACATCTGCGTCGTCACGTCCTGGATGACCATCGTCTGCCAGCCGTACGCGCCTTTCTTGTTGGCCGGGCAGTTCGCGCGCCACGCGTAGTTGCGACAGACGGTCCGCTTCCGCGCCGACGCCTGCCGCGCGACGTTCACGTCGCCGCCGGTGCCGCTCCCGCCGTCGGCGCGTTGCAGCACGTAACGGTCGGGCGCCGGCGAGGCGAACGCCCGGCCCGTGGCGGCGTCCACCACGGCGGCCTCCGCAGCCCCGGTCGTGCGGTACAGCACCGGTGCCGCGCCGGGCGCGGGCGGCATCGTCACCGACAGCCGGACCTCGAGGAACAGCCGCCCGCCGGTCCCCGCGGCGTACCCGAGCAGCTCCGGCGACGCCGGGACCTCCACCGAGAACGCGCCCGTCGCGTCGGCGGCGAACGTCGTCACCGGGTGGTCGTCGCCGGCCGCGTCCAGCGCGGACAGGAGGCCGGTGGCGTTCGCGGCGGGCAGGCCGTTGCCGATCGTCGCGACGCCGCTCAGCCGGGCGTCGCCGGGAACGGCGCCCGCCGTTCCGGAGGAACCCAGCAGAATGGAAGCCGCGGCGGCCGTCGCCATGGTGCGACGCATTCGGCGCCCGGTCATCACGGCACCCCCGTTTCCCCCGTTGTTGCCGTGCGGCGCACGCTAGCGACGTATTGCACGCCGGCGCAACTCCGAAATACACCGGAAAAGTGTCAGATACTCGACCGGCGCGCCTGGACGAGGTTCCAGACCAACGTCGGGCTCTCCGCGCAGAGCACGACGAGGTCGCCGGCCGTCGCCGCCGCGAACGCCGCGGCCACCGCGTCCGGCTCGTCGCCCACGACCTCCAACGACGGCCGCTTCGCGCCGGCGGCGACGGCCTCGTCGATGCCCTCGGCGACCAGCGCCGGCATCTCGCCCGGCTTGCGGCCGCGCAGGCTGATCCGGCTCGGCACGACGAGGTGGTCGAAGTGCGGCGCGGCGGCGCGGCCGAGGTCGCGGATGTCCACGTCGCGCCGGTCGCCGGGCGTGGCGACGACGGCGACGCGGCGCGCGGCGGCGGGCGCGTCGGCGGTCCACCGGTCGACGAAGTCGCCGAGCATCCGCATGCCGTGCGCGTTGTGGCAGTAGTCGACGACGACGGTGACGCCGTCGACCTCGGTCATGTTCATCCGGCCCGGCGACGTCTCGAACGACGGGGTGAACGACTGGAGCGCGAGGCGGACGTCCTGGAGGTGCGCGCCGGCGGCGATCGCGGCGCCGACCGCGGCCATGGCGTTCTGCACGTTCATCCGCGCGCGCCCGCCGAACGTCGCCGGCAACGCGTCGGTGCGCACGACCGACTGGGCGCGGGAGCCGTGCCGGTACACGATGCGCTCGACGGCGCCGTCGTGGTCGAGGACGACGGCGCGGCCGCCGCGGCGGACGTGCCGCTCCACCTCCTCGTGGCCGCGTTCCATGCTGAACAGCACGACGTCGCCGCTGCACCGCTTGCGCATGGCCAGCACGCGCGGGTCGTCGGCGTTGAGGACGGCGAAGCCGTGGCGCGGCACGGCCTCCACGACCACCTGCTTGACGCGAGCCAGCTCGTCCAGGGTGTCGATGCCGCGCAGGCCGAGGTGGTCGGCGGCGACGTTGAGGACGACGGCGACGTCGTTGCGCTCGTAGCCGAGGCCCTCGCGCAGGATGCCGCCGCGGGCCACCTCGAAGATGGCCATGTCCACGCGCGGGTTCTGCAGCACCATCCGCGCCGACTTCGGGCCGGAGGAGTCGCCGGGGATGACGAGGCGGTCGCCGATCGCGATGCCGTCGGTCGAGGTGAGGCCGATCTTGCGGCCGGCGCGCCGGAAGATGTGCGCGATCATCCGGGTCGTCGTGGTCTTCCCGTTGGTGCCGGTGACGGCGACGATCGGGATGCGGCTCGGCGTGCCGGGCGGGAACAGCAGGTCCACGACCGGCTTGGCGACGTACTGCGGCTCGCCGATCGTCGGGTGGGTGTGCATCCGGAAGCCGGGGGCGGCGTTGACCTCCACGATGGCGCCGCCGACGTCGTGCACGGACAGCTCGATGTCGGGGGAGACGAGGTCGATGCCGGCGACGTCGAGGCCGACGACCTCGGCGGCCAGCTCGGCGATCTCGACGTTGTCCGGGTGGACGCGCTCGGTGACGTCCTCGGCGATGCCGCCGGTGCTCATGTTCGCGGTCTGCGCGAGGAACACCGTCTCGCCCTCGCCCGGCACGTCCGCGAGCGTGTACCCCTGCCGCGCCAGCACCTCCTCGGCGCGCGCGTCGAGGCGGATGCGGGTCAGCACCTTCTCGTGGCCGATGCCGCGGCGGGGGTCGGCGTTCTCGATCTCGACCAGCTCGGCGACGGTGTGCGTGCCGTCGCCGACGACGTGCGCCGGGACGCGCCGCGCGGCCGCGACGAGCCGCCCGCCGACGACGAGCAGCCGGTGGTCGGCGCCGACGACGAAGCGCTCGACCACGACGCCGCCGCGCCGCGCCTCGCGCTGCGCCACCTCGAACGCGGCCAGCAGCTCGTCCTCCGAACCCACGCCGAGCGCGACGCCGCGCCCGTGGTTGCCGTCCAGCGGCTTCACGACGACGGGGTAGCCGATCCGCTTCGCCGCCGACAGCGCGTCGTCGGCGTTGCGCACGACGGTCGTGCCGGGGACCGGCAGGCCGGCGGCGGCGAGCAGGCGGGCGGTCAGCGCCTTGTCGCTCGCGATGTCGGTGCCGAGCACCGGCGTCGCCGACGTCATGGTGGCGCGGATGCGCTTCTGGTAGACGCCCTGGCCGAGCTGCACCAGCGAGTGCTCGTCCAGCCGCAGCCACGGGATGTCCCGCGCCGCCGCCTCGTCCACGATCGCCTGCGTCGACGGCCCGAACGCCACGCGGTTCGCGGTGCGGATCAGGTCCTCGATCGCGACCTGGACGTCGAACCCGTCCTCCGCCTCGACCAGGTGGTTGACGATGCGGACGGCGAGGTCGCCGGCGGCGAGGCCGACCGTCTCGTCGGCGTAGCCGTAGATGACGTTGTAACGCCCGGGCTCGCCGGTGCCGCGCGTCTTGCCGCGGCGGATCTCCGAGCCGGTGAGCTTCTGGAGCTCGAGCGCGACGTGCTCGCTGACGTGGCCGAGCCAGGTGCCCTCGCGGAGGCGTTCGAGGAAGCCGCCGCGGTAGCCGCGGGAGCAGGTGTGGTCGGCCAGCCCGGGCAGCAGCTCCACGAGGCGGTCCACGAAGCCGGGCAGCACGTTCGACGGGTGCTCCTCGAGCTCGCCGAGGTCCACCACGAACCGGATCGCCGGGTCGTACGACCAGTAGTTCGGGCCGCGGTACACGCGGCGTTCGAGGACCTCGACCCTCATGGCGTCCCTCCCGGCTCGACCTGTTCGCGCGGCCGTACCTGGGGCGCCGCGAGCGACGGCTCCCACACCGCGTACCTGCTGGTGCTCGTGGTCGACACGGCGGCGTGGCTGCCGTCCGCGCGGACCGAGAGCATGTGGAACGGCACGTCGCCGTCGCCCATGCCGGGGTCCGGCAGGTCGCGCAGCACCGCCGCGACCGCCTCGAACGCCGTGGCGCCCCGGCGCATCGCCTCGACCGCGCCGCGCGCGGCGCCGCTGCGGATCGCCAGCTCGCCCCAGCCGGTGCAGGTGGCGGCGCCGGCGCGCGCGTCGGCGTAGTTGCCGGCGCCGATGCAGCCGGTGTCGCCGGTGCGGCCGGGGTACTTCCACGCCCACCCGCTGGTGCTGACGGCGGAGGCGAGGCGGCCGTCGGCGTCGATCGCGATGACGTTGACGGTGCCGGTGACGTGCTCGGGGTCGAGCACGAGCGTCCGCACGCCCTCGGCGAGCGGCCCGTCGAGGTCCACCGCGTACGTCTCCACGCCGTGACGCCAGATGCGTTCGGCCTCGTCGGTGAGCAACGGCTCCTCCGCGAGGCCGATCTCGCGCGCGAACCGGTCGGCGCCCGCGCCGGCGAGCATGACGTGGGGGAGGCGTTCCATGACGGCGCGGGCCAGCGTCAACGGGTGCCGCGTGGTGCGGACGCCGACGACGGCGCCGGCCGCGCGCGTCCCCCCGTCCATCACCGACGCGTCGAGCTCGACGTCGCCGACGATGTTCGGGAAGCCGCCGTAGCCGACGGTGTGGTCGGCGGCGTTCGCCTCGACGGCGCGGACGACGGCCTCGACGGCGTCGAGCGCGGACGCCCCGGCCAGCAGCAGGTCGCGACCCGCCGCCATGCCGACGTCGGCGTTGGCGCTCGCGAGGAGCAGCGTCATTCGCCGCGCTCGCGCGCGAGGGTGCCGTCGGGCGCCTCGGTGATGATGGGCGTGCGGGTGCTCAGCTCGAACGCGTAGCCGCTCGGCAGGACGTGGACCTGCGCGCCGGTCAGCGCGATCGGGCCGTCGCCGTCGGCGGGTACGCGCACGCTCGTCGCGCGCCCGGCGTCGACCACCGTCACGGTGCCGGAGCCGATCACCTCGAACCGCTGGTCGCTCACCACCACGGCGGTGTCCTCGTCGATGCCGAGGCCGAGCTCGTGCGGGTACATCGCGACGAGCGCGAGCAGCCGGGCGATGCGGCCGCGCTCGGCGAAGTGCATGTCGACCACGAGCCCGGTCACGAAGCCGAGGCCCGGGCCGGTCTTGACCGCCGTCGTCGGCACCCGCTCGCCGCCGCCGACGATCATCGTGGTGGACATCATCGCCGCGCCCGCGCTGGTGCCGCCGACGACCACGCCGCGCTGCCACGCCGCGTGCAACGCCGTGTCGCTGTCGCTGCCGCCGAAGATCGCGGCGATGCGCGACTGGTCGCCGCCGGTGAAGAACACGCCGGTCGCCCACTCCAGCGCCGCCACGGTGTCCGGGTCGTTCGCCTCCTCGCGGGACGCGACGGGCAGGAACCGCAGCTCGCCGGCCAGGTCGCTGAACGCCTTCTCGTACGTCGCCCCCACGTCGTCCGGCACGGTGGTCGCGGTGCCGAGCACGACGACCCGCGCGTCCGGCCCGCCGGCGAGGTCGGCGAAGCGGCGCAGCACGGCGCGCTCGCCGGTGCGGTCCTCCCCGCCACCGACGATCACGAGCGTTCCGGGCACCACGCCACCTCCAGATCCGGATGCGCGGCGTCTACCCGCCGCGCGCGCCCCCCGAACGTGCCGCTGCCCGGCCCCGCGGCGTTCGCGGGACCGGGCAGCAGACGGTACGGGTCGGGAGCGCTCTGGGGAACTCGGCCGGACGGTGTCGCCCGCCGCTACGCGCAGCAGGCGGCGGCGGCGCCGGCCGGCTCCAACGGCGCGTCGGCGAGCACCGTGTAGACCTCCCACCGGCCGTTGCGCTCCTCGCCGACCCAGACCTTGTCCTGAACGGCGTGGCAGCAGGTGGTGCCCTCGCGCACGTCGGTGTCCAGGCCGGCGCCGGAGAGGCGTTCGGTCGCGGCGGCGACCTCGGCGGGGGTGGCGACCTCGACGCCGAGGTGGTTGAGCGTGCCGCCGCGGCCGGGGGCCTCGAACAGCACCAGCTTGAGCGGCGGGTCGGCGATCGCGAAGTTGGCGTAGCCGGGGCGGCGCTTGGCCGGCTCGGTGCCGAACAGCGTCGTGTAGAACGCGACCGCCTCGTCGACGTCGTCGACGTTGAGGGCGAGCTGGACTCGGGACATCAGGACCTCCGTGGCTTGTATAGACGTTCGTCAATATGAGTGAGGCATCGACAGTTGTCAATACCTGGCGTAGCATCGGTCCCGTGACCGTCCGGACCTCCTGCTGCGCGCCGCTCGCCGCGGCGCCGCTGTCCGCCGAGGACGCCGCGCTGCTCGCGCGGCGGCTCAAGGCGCTCGCCGACCCCGGCCGCCTGCGGCTGCTCTCGCTCGTCGCGGCGGCGGGGGAGGACGGCGCGTGCGGCTGCGACCTCACCGAGCCGGTGGGGCTGTCGCAGCCGACGGTGAGCCACCACCTCAAGGTGCTGGCCGAGGCCGGGCTGGTGACGCGCGAGCAGCGCGGCGTGTGGGCGTACTACCGGGTCGAGCGCGCCGCCCTCGCCGACCTCGCCGGAGCGCTCGCGCCGTAGCCCGCCGCTTCCGGGAAGCGGGTCCCGCACGGAGAAGGCGCGGAACGCTTCCCGGAAGCGGCAGGCGGGCGCGTCAGTGGCCCATCGCGCGTTGCATGTACTCGGCCGTCTCGGCCTTCATCGACCCCCGCGACGCCTTCTCCGCGCCCTCGGTCTCGTACATCTTCCGCAACGACGCGTACATCGCCGGGTCCCCGCCGGTGAACGCCTCCAGCAGCCCGCGCGCCCGCGCCGCGATCGCCTGCACCTCGGGGTCGTCGGGCGACGTGCCCGCGACCCGCGCGGCCTCGAAGCCCGCGATGACCTCGGCCCAGTCCTGCTGCGCCTTCGCCATGCCGTCCTCGCCGAGCGCGAGCCGGCGCTGCTCCAGCGCGGCCAGCTGCTCCGGGGTGTAGTACGTCTCGCTCATCGTCGTCGCCTCCACGGCTCGTAACAGGTCCTCGGTCGTCGGCTCCTCGCCGCGGTCGAGCTGGTCCAGCAGGCGGGTGAGGCGCTGCCGCAGCTCGCGCTCCGCGGCGAGGCGGCGTTCGGTCTCGGCGAGCTGCCGGCGGACCGTCTCGCGCGGGTCGTACGCCGGCCCGTCGAGCAGCCCGCGGATCTCGGCCAGCGGGAAGCCGAGCCGTCGCAGCGCCACGACCTGGTACAGCCGCCGCACGTCGGCGTCGCCGTAGTCGCGGTGCCCGCCGGACGTCCGCCCGGACGGCACCACGAGCCCCAGCTCGTCGTAGTGGTGCAGCGTCCGGACGGTCAGCCCGGTGGCCCGCGCCAGGTCACCCACTCGCATGGCGGCGACGCTAGAACCTCACGTCGCGTCAGGTGCAAGGAGTTTCAACGCCGCGTCGTGCAGCAGGCCGTTGGAGGCGACGGCGCTGCCGCCGTCGGGGCGCGCGACGCCGTCGAGGTCGGTGAACCGCCCGCCCGCCTCCTCGACCACCACCTGCAACGCCGCGAGGTCCCACAGGGACACCTCCGGTTCGCAGGCGACGTCGACGGCGCCCTCGGCGACGAGCACGTACGACCAGAAGTCGCCGAACGCGCGCGTCCGCCAGCAGGAGCGGGCCAGCGCGAGGAACCCGTCCCACCGGTCCGCCCAGCCGGGGAGGCTGGAGTAGGAGAGCTGCGCGTCGGCGAGGTCCGCGACGCGCGACACCCGGATCGGCGCGCCGTCGGCGTACGCGCCGCGCCCGCGCGCCGCCCACCAGCGGTGCCCCAGCGCGGGCGCGGAGACGACGCCGACGGTGGTCGTGCCGCTCTCCCGCAACGCGATCAGGGTGGCCCAGACGGGGATGCCGCGGACGTAGTTCTTGGTGCCGTCGATCGGGTCGATCACCCACTGCCGCGCGGCGTCGCCGGTGGCGCCGTACTCCTCGCCGACGACGGCGTCCCCGGGGCGTTCGGCGGCGATGCGCTCGCGCAGCGCGGTCTCGACGGCGCGGTCCGCCTCGGTGACCGGCGTGAGGTCCGGCTTGGTCTCCACGACGAGGTCGCGGGCGCGGAACCGCCGGGTCGTGACCTCGTCGGCGAGGTCGGCCAGTGCCAGCGCGAACGCCAGGTCGTCGGTCACGCAGGCAGGCTAGTGCGAGGCCCGCGCCGGATGAGCGTTAGCCTCTGCGATGGTGCGCGCCGTTGGTCCCGGTATGCGACCGCCTGCCCGGGCCTGGGCCGCGGTCCGGGAACGCGCGTGGCTGCGGCGCTGCGTCGTCGCCGCGAACCTCTGCCTCGCGCTCGTCGGGCTCGGCCTGGTGGCGTACCCGTTCGCGACCGACGCGTTCGCGCGGCACTGGGTGCAGCCGCACGCGGCGGACGGGCTCACCTCGCCGTCGCTGGCCGCCGCCTACCGCGGCGCCACGCCGGTCCGCAACGCCTCCCCGCTGACGCGGCTGCGGCTGCGCCGGCTGGGCATCGACGTCGTCGTCGTGCAGGGTGTCACCGCCGACGCGCTGCGCGCGGGCGCCGGCCACTACCCGAACACCCCCCTCCCCGGCGAGCGCGGCAACGTCGCCATCGCCGGCCACCGGGTCACCTACGGGCGGCCGTTCCGGCACCTGGACCGCGTGGTGCGCGGCGACCGGATCGAGCTGGCGACGCCGGTGGGAACGTTCGTCTACGAGGTGACGGTGGGGCCGTTCGTCGTCGCGCCGCGCGACCTGTCGGTGCTGCGCCAGGACGGGCGGTCGATGCTCACGCTGACGACGTGCAACCCCGTGCACAGCGCGCGCGAACGCCTCGTGGTCCAGGCCGTGCTCGTCGGGAGCGCCGATGCCTAGCGTCGCCGCGGCGCTGCTCGCGATGGCGCTGCGCGACCCGCGGCCGCTCACCGACTCGGGCGTCTGGGTCGACCCGCTGCCGTCGTCGCGCGTCGTCGCGCCGCTCGACGTGACCGGCGAGGCGCAGGCGCCGGAGGGCGTGCTGCGCGTCGAGCTCTGGGTGGTGCGCGGCGGCACGTCCACGCTGGCCGCCGCCTACACGCCGGAGGTGCCGGTGGGGACGGTGGCGTTCGCGCTGCGCTGGGACCCGGGCACGGCCGCGCCGGGGACGGTGACGTTGCGGGTGGTCGCGTCGACGCTGGTGCGCGGCCTGAGCGCCGACGTCGACGGGCTCACGATCCCCGGGCCGCCGCGGACCGCCACGAAGCCCGCAACGCCGCGCCGCAACGCCGCGCCCGCCCCGCGACGGGTCGCCGCCGCGCCGGTGCGCCGCGCGGTCGCGACCACCGTGCTCGCGCCGCGCTACGACGACAGCGGCACGGCGTTCGGGCACGTCGCGGCGACGCTGCCCTACACCGCGCCGGTCGCCGCCGCCGCCCCGCCACCGGCGGCCGCGACGCCGGCCGCCGCGCCCGTCCCGGTGCCGCCCGACCGGTCCGGCTGGCTGTCGGTCGCCGCCGGCCTGCTCGTCCTGCTCGTGTCCTCGCACCTGCACCGCGCGCTGCGTCCGCAGCCCGACCCGAGAGGTGGCCGATGAGGCGCCGGTACCTGCTGCTCGCCCCGCTCGCGCTCGCCGCGGCGGCCCTCCCGGCGGGCGCGTCGGGGGCGACCGTGCAAGCGGTCGACAACGCGTTCCGTCCCGCGTCGCTCACCGTCTCGGTCGGCGACACCGTGACGTGGCGCAACGCCGGGCAGTCGCCGCACGACGTCACGGCGAGCGCGTTCAGCAGCGGCAACCTCGACCCCGGCAAGAGCTTCACGTGGACGGCGTCGAAGGCGGGCACGTTCGCCTACGTCTGCCGCTACCACGAGTCGGCCGGCATGAAGGGCACGCTCGTCGTCAAGGCGGCGGCCACGAAGACCACGACCACCCACCCCAAGACCGGCGGCGACCGCGTCGCGCTCGGGCTGCTGCTCGCCGGCGTCGCGGCCCTCGCCGGAACGGCGCTGCGTCTCGGCTGGAGGACCCGGTGAGGAAGCCCCTCGCGCTCGCGATCGCGGGCCTGCTCTGCCTCGCGGTGAGCCCGCACGCGCTGGCCGCCACGGCCGATGTCACGATGAAGGACAACGTCTTCATCCCGGCGACGACGACGATCCAGCCGGGCGACACGGTCACCTGGACCAACGCAGGCCGCTCGCCGCACAACGTCACCTACGGCGACCGGTCGAAGACGTCCGGCACCGTCAACGCGGGCGGCACGTACTCGATCACGTTCGACAAGGCGATGACCGTCTACTACTTCTGCTCGTTCCACTCCGCCGGGCCCGGCAAGGGGATGGCGGGCGTCATCAAGGTCGGCAGCGGCGGGCCGGTCATCGGCGCGCCGGAGGGCACGTCCGGCGACGGCGCCGGCGGCGGGCCGCGCCTGCGCAAGGTGCCCGCCGACTACCCGACGATCCAGAAGGCGGTCGACGCCGCGCACGCCGGCGACGTCGTGCTGGTCAGCCCCGGCATCTACCGCGAGCAGGTGTCGGTGACGAAGGACGACATCACGATCCGCGGCCTGGACCGCAACAGGACCATCGTCGACGCGGAGTTCAAGCGGCCGATGGGCATCCTCGTGCAGGACGCCGACAACGTCGTGCTGGAGAACATCACCGCGCGGTACGCGACGCTGAACAACATCTACTGGACGGGCGTCGACGGCTTCCGTGGCTCCTACCTCACGTCGTACAACTCCGGCGATTACGGGGTCTACAGCTTCGCGTCGCAGCACGGCGTCATCGAGGACTCGTACGCGTCCGGCAGCCGCGACTCCGGCTTCTACATCGGCCAGTGCAAGCCGTGCCACCAGGTGATCCGGCGGATCAAGGCGACGCGCAGCGGCCTCGGCTACTCCGGCACCAACGCCGGCGGCGACCTGGTGCTGACGGACAGCGAGTGGTTCGACAACTACGGCGGCGGCATCACGCCGAACACCCTGGACAGCGAGGAGAACCCGCCCCAGGCCGACATCGTCATCACCAACAACTACGTCCACGACAACCAGAACACGAGCGCGCCGTACAAGGACCCGGCGTTCGCCGCGGTCTACGGCATGGGCATCGCCGACATGGGCGGCGACAAGAACCTCATCGAGAACAACCGGGTCGAGAACCACAAGTACTTCGGCATCATCCTCCAGCCGATCCCCGGCCTCGGGCCGTCGAAGGACCCGATCCCGGTCAACCCGACCGGCAACCTCTACCGGGTCAACGACAGCGTCGTCCGCAACAACAAGGTCTCCGGCTCCGGCGTCGCCGACCTCGCGCTCGGCGCGCCGAGCGGCAGCGGCAACTGCTTCGCGGGGAACACGTTCGGCACGTCGCTGCCGGTCGCGATCGAGACGGCGTACGGCTGCGGCGGTCCCGGCTCGCAGACCGGCGGCGGCGACCCGGCGGTGACCGCGGTCGTCACGCAGAACGTCGCGCTGGCCGAGAGCGGCGTGCTCGCCCCCGGGGACTGGAAGACGCAGCCGGTGCCGCCCGCGCAGCCGAACATGCCGCACGCCGAGCGGGTGGCGTTCCGCCCGGTCGGCACCGTCGGCTCGGTCCAGGACGACACGGCGATGCCGCGGACGGGCGAGCCGTTCCCGACGCTGCCGGTGGGCGCGGGGCTGCTGGCCGTGGCCGGCGCGTGGGCGGCGCTGCGCGCCCGCCGGCGCGCCGCGTAGGGCGGCGCCGCGTGGGGCAGACTGGCGGTATGGACTCCGAGCGGGCGAAGGCGCTGGCGCGCGAGGCGGCGAAGTTCGTGCCGGACGTGGCCCGGCTGTTCCGCGACGTCGCGCGCGACCCGCGCGTGCCGAAGCGGGTGAAGTACGAGGTCGCGGCCGCGGCCGGCTACCTCGTGCTGCCGTTCGACGTCATCCCCGACTTCATCCCGGGCTTCGGCCAGCTCGACGACGTCGCGGTGATCGGCTGGGCGGTGCGCCGCCTGCTCATGGGCGCCGGCGAGAACGTCCTGCGCGAGCACTGGCGCGGCACCGACCGCGGCCTGGAGATCCTGCTCCAGCTCGCCGCCGCCGGGCTGCGGCCGCGGAAGCTGCTCGCCGCGCTCGCGCTCGGCGCGACGGCCGGCCGCACCAGCGCCCGGGGCGACGTCGTCGACGGCGAGGTGCTGTCCGAGCGGTGACCGCGGAGTGGGTCGTCCGTCCGGTCGCCGGGGCGTTCGCGACGAAGGAGTACCGCTGCCCCGGCTGCGACCACGTCGTGCGGATCGGCACCCCGCACGTCGTCGCCTGGCCGCCCGAGCGCGAGGACGAACGCCGCCACTGGCACACGCCGTGCTGGCGGAAGCTGGGGCCGGCGTGACCGAGATCCGCGCCAACACCGTGCTGCCCGCGCGCCGTTCGCACCCGGCGTTGCACACCGCCGACGGGCTGCGGCTGGAGGGCGCGCTGGCGCTGCCCGCCGACACCGACCCGCGGGCGACGCTGGTCTGCCTGCACCCGCTGCCAACCCACGGCGGCAGCCTGGACAGCCACCTGCTGCGCAAGGCCGACTGGCGGCTCCCGGCCCTCGCCGGCATCGCGGTGCTGCGGTTCAACACGCGGGGGACCGGCGGCAGCGAGGGGACGTTCGACGGCGGCGACGCCGAACGCTACGACGTGGCGGCCGCCCTCGACCTGGTCGAGGCGGAGGGGCTGCCGGCGCCGTGGCTGATGGGCTGGTCGTTCGGCTCGGAGGTGACGCTGCTGCACGGGTCGCAGGACCCGACCGTGGCCGGCGGCATCCTGCTCGCGCCGCCGTTGAAGCGCGCCGGCGACGCCGAGCTGGACGCGTGGGCGGCGTCGGGCAAGCCGCTCGTCGCGGTCGTGCCGGAGCTGGACGACTACCTGCGGCCGCCGGAGGCGCGCGAGCGGTTCGCGCGGGTGCCCCAGGCCGTCGTGGTGGAGGTCGAACGCAGCAAGCACCTGTTCGTGGGCTTCGCCGAGGAGGTGCTCGACGTCGTCGCCGAGCGGCTCGTGCCAGGATCGGCGCCGTTGCCGAGGACGTACGAGGGAGCCGCATGATCACGCTCGCCGGGAAGACCGCGCTCGTCACGGGCGCCAGCCGCGGCATCGGCCGCGCCATCGCGGTCGGCTTCGCCGAGGCGGGCGCCGACGTCGCGATCTCGGCGCGCACCGCCGAGGCCCTGGCCGAGACGCGCGAGGCGGTGGAGGCGCTGGGGCGCAAGGCGTTCGTGGTCCCGGCCGACGTCACCGACCGCGAGGCGGCGCAGGCGATGGTGCGCGACGCGATCGCCGCGCTCGGCCACCTCGACGCGGTCGTCAACAACGCGGGCGGCACGTCGTTCATGGTGCCGTTCACCGACCTGCGCTTCGACGGCTGGACCAAGGTGGCGCGGCTCAACACCGAGTCGATCGTCCACGTCCTCCAGGCCGCCGGGCCGCACCTGCTCGAGCGCGGCGGCGGCTCCGTCGTCAACGTCGCCTCCGTCGCCGGGCTGGGCGGCGCGCCGCTCGTCGCGCCGTACGCCGCCTCCAAGGCCGCCGTCGTCAGCCTCACCCGCACGCTCGCCGTGGAGTGGGCGAGCCGCAACGTGCGCGTCAACGCGCTCTGCCCCGGCTGGACCGCGACCGACCTCAACCGCGCGCTGTGGGAGGACGAGGGCGCGTCGAAGGCGATGACCGACCGCATCCCGATGGGCCGGTGGGCGCGGGCGGAGGAGATGGCCGGGGCCGCGGTGTTCCTCGCCAGCGACGCGGCGTCCTACCTCACCGGGCAGGCGCTCGCCGTCGACGGCGGGATCACGGCGTTCGGCATCGGCTAAGGTCGGCGCCGTGCGGGTGGAGCCGTACGTCATCGAGGCGGGCAGCGGGCCGGCTGTCCTGCTGCTGCACGCGTTCCCGCTCAATGCGTCCATGTGGGTCGCGCAGCGCGAGGCGCTCAGCGACGGCTACCGGGTGCTCTGCCCCGACCAGCGCGGCTTCGGCGGCACCCAGCTCGGCCACGACGACCCGTCGCTGGACGAGGTCGCCGACGACGTCGCCGCGATGCTCGACGCCCGCAAGGTGGACACCTGCGTGCTCGGCGGGCTGTCGATGGGCGGCTACGTCGCGATGGCGTTCCTGCGCAGGCACCCGGACCGCGTGCGCGCGCTGGTGCTGGCCGACACCAAGGCCGGCGCCGACGCCGAGGCGGCCGTCGCCAACCGGCTGCGCATCGCCGAGGAGGTCGTCGCGGCCGGCTCGTCCGCGCAGCTCGTCGACGAGCTGCTGCCGACGCTGCTCGGGCCCACCACGCGCGAACGCCGCCCGCTCGTCGCCGGGCGGGTGAAGGCGCTGGTGGAGCGCGCACCGGCCTACGCCGTCGCCTGGGCGCAGCGGGCCATGGCGGCGCGGCCGGACTCGTACGAGACGCTGCGGTCGGTCGCGGTGCCCGCGCTGGTCGTCGTCGGCGAGGAGGACGCGATGTCGCCGCGCGCCGAGGCCGACGCGATGGTCGAGGCGATCCCCGGCGCCACGCTGGCCGTCGTGCCGGAGGCCGGGCACCTCTCCGCCGTCGAGCACCCGGAGGCGTTCAACGCCGCGCTACGCGGCTTCCTCGACGGGCTCGCGTAGCCGCCAGGCCAGCACCGCGGTCACGCCGAGGCCGAGCAGGCCGGAGACGACGAGCACCGCGCGCGGCGTCGTCGCGTCGACCAGGCGCCCGCCCACGACGTACGCGAGGCCGGTGGCGACGCCGAGCGCGGCGTAGAGGTTGGCGAACACCCGCCCGCGCAGGTGGGCCGGGACGTGCCGCGCGATCGCGACGTTGTGGCCGACCTCGACCAGGCTGATGCCGAGGCCGCGCACCACCTGCGCGAGCACCGCGACGGCCGCGATCCGGGTCGCGCCGGTCAGCGAGGTGGCGGCGTTGGTGGCGACGAAGCCGGCGACCAGCGCGAGCCGCGCGGTCAGGCCGAACCTCCCGCGCGCCAGGGCCAGGAAGCCGGCGAGCATGCCGAGCCCGGCGCCGCCGTAGAGGACGCTGGCGAGGCGGTCGCCGCCGCCGAGCGCGCCCTTCGCGAACAGCACCAGCGCCACGTCGTCCACCGCGCCGACCGCGACGATGCCGGCGAAGCCGAGCACCAGCACCCGCACGAACCGGTGGTCCCACACGAACCGCAGGCCGGTCGCGACGTCGGCGCGCAGCGTCGACGCCGCCTCGCGCGGCGCCGGGCCGAGCGCCGGCAGCCGCAGCAGGAACGGCACCGCCAGGAAGAACGACACCGCGTCGAACGCCAGCAGCCCGCGCACCCGCAGCAACGGCACGAGCAGCGCGGCGAGCAGCGGCCCGGCCGCGTCCAGGCCCCAGGTGCCGAAGCCGAGCAGTGCGTTGGCGCGTTCCAGGTCGGCGTCGGCGACGAGGTCCGGCAGCGCCGAGCGGGACGCCGGCTGGAACGTCGTCGCCAGCGCCGCGCGCACCGCCACGAGCGGCAGCAGCCAGGCGAGCGGCGGCGTCGTCGCGACGATCGCCGCGACGACGAACCCCTGGAGCACCTCGCAGGCGAGCATCACCCGGCGGCGGTGCAGCCGGTCGGCGAGCGCGCCCGCGAGCGGCCCGACGAGCGTCGGCGCGAAGTCGCCGGCGAGCAGCAGCAGCCCGACCGCTGCGCCGGTGCCGGAGCGGTCGGCGACGTAGAGGATCAGCGCCACCAGGCCCAGCGAGTCGCCGAGGAACGACACCAGCCGGGCCAGCCAGAGCAGCCGGAACGCGCGGTTCGCGCGCAGCAGCCCGAACGCCGACAGCGACGGCAGCGCCTCCGCCGCGGCCGCCTCGGTCACTCCGGCTGCTCGACCACGACGCGGATCGGGTCGCCCTCCTTGGTCTCCAGCGTCCGCAGGCCGGCGTCGAACTCCGCGAGCGGGTACCGGTGGGTGATGGTCCCTGTCAGGTCGAGCCGGCCGTCGCCGACGAGACCCACCAGCTCGGCCAGCTCCGCGCGCGAGCAGCCGAACGACCCCTGCACCCGCAGCTCGCCCGCCACCAGCAGCGCCTGCGGCAGGCCGAGCGCGAGCCGGTCCGGGGTGACGCCGACGACCGTGCAGGTGCCGCCGCGGCGCAGCGACTTCACCGCCTGGTCGGTGACGGCGGCGTTGCCGACGAATTCGAACGTCGCGTCCGCGCCGCCGCCGGTCAGCGCGCGCACCCGCTGCGCCGGCTTGTCGGCGCTGTCCAGCACCTCGTCGGCGCCGAACGCGAGCGCCCGCTCGCGCGCGGCGGGCAGCGGGTCGACGCCGATGACGCGCGCGCCGGTGACCTGCTTGAGGATCGTCACGGCGTGCAGGCCGAGGCCGCCGAGCCCGTAGACGACGGCGGTCTCGCCCGCCGCGATACCCGAGCGCTTGATCGCGTGGAACGGCGTGGCGACCGCGTCGGTGAGGATCGCGCCGGTCGCGAAGTCGACGCTGTCCGGGAGTGGCACCAGCGCGCGCGCCGGGACGACGACGTAGGTCGCCTGCGCGCCGTCGCGGGTGATGCCGGGGATGTGCAGGCGCGGGCAGATGTTCTCCCGGTCGGCGCGGCAGAGCGCGCAGTCGCCGCAGCCGTACCCGGCCGCGACGCTCACCCGGTCGCCGGCGCGCCAGTCCGAGTCGCCCGGGTCGTCCACGACGCCGGACGGCTCGTGCCCGAGCGTCAGCGGCACCGCCGCCGGCGTCACGCCGTGGACGATGTGCACGTCCGAGCCGCAGATGCCGCACGCGCGCACCCGCACCCGCACCTCGCCGCTTCCGGGAAGCGGGACCGGCACCTCCTCCAGCACGGGCCGCTTCCCGGAAGCGTGGAAGCGGACGGCGGGCATGGTCTCGGTCACGTACGGGCCTCCGCGCGGCGGGCGACGAGCCGGTCGCTGTCGCCGGCCAGGCGGCGCAGCAGCTCGGGGGTGACGTTCGGGTGGTCGGCGACGGCGAGCAGCGCCTTGCGCCGCGCGACGCCCGCGAAGCCGCGCACCTCGGGCGCGGTCGCGACCGAACGCAGCGCCGCCGCCGTGGCGGCCGGGTTGGCGGCGACCGCGACCCGCACCTGCGGGTCGTCGTCCTTCGCGAGGCGTTCCAGCGCCGAGTGCGGGGTGGCGGCGTTGGCGGCGACGGCGCGGCGGACCAGCGGCGACGCGTGCCGCGCCAGCGCCACCAGCTCGCGCGGGGGAGTGGCGGCCGAGCGGGCGGCGTTGCGGGCGACGACGTCGTCCTTCGCGCGGCCGAGCATCAGGTCGCGTCCTGCCGGGGGTAGAGCACCTCCGTGCCGACGAGCTGGATCGCGGCGGCGACGGGGATCGCGAGCAGCGCGCCGAGCACGCCCATCAGGCTGCCGCCGATCAGCGCCGCGACGATCGTCGCGAGCGGCGAGATGTCGACCGTGCGCTTCATGACCTTCGGCACCAGGACGTAGTTCTCGACCTGCTGGTAGACGACGAAGTACGCGAGCGACGCGAGCCCCACCGGCACCGACACGAAGAACGCGACCAGCGTGCAGACCACCGCGCCGATCGTCGCGCCGACGAGCGGGATCAGGTCGGCGATCGCGACGAGCATGGCGAGCGCGATCGGGTACGGCACGCCCGCGATCAGGAAGAACACGAACGCGCAGACGCCCGCGATGAACGACGTCGCGAGGTTGCCGAGCACGTAGCCGCCGACGCGGGAGAGGATCTCGTCCGCGATCAGGCCGGCGCGCGCCCGTCTGGACCGGGGGATCATCCGGTACGCGCCGCGTTTGATGCCGGGGTACGCCGCGAGGAAGTACAGCGTCAGCACCAGCACGGTCAGCACCTTGAACGTCGTGGTGAGGACCGTGGTGGCGACGGTGAGCGCCTGCCCCGCGGCCTTGCCGGTGTTCTTCTTCACCAGCTCGTCCAGGTGCTGGAACAGGTGGTAGCGGTCGTCCAGGTCGCGGACGCGCTCGTTGGCGCGGAGGCGTTCGATGTACTCGGGCGCCCGCTCCTGGAGCTGCGTCGCCTGCCGCACGACGGGCGGGGCGGCGGCGGCGAAGAAGCCGCCGACGAACAGCAGCACCGCGCCGATCACGGTGGTCACGGCCATGCCGCGGGACAGCCTGTGCCGGCGCAGCCACTCGACGGCGGGGTTCAGGCCGATGGCGAGGAACGCGCTCACGACGATGAGCACGATCACGTCCTTGACCTGCCGGATCGCGAGCGCGATGACCAGCGCGGTGAGCACGCCCCACGTGGCCATGAACGCGATCCGGTACGGCGACCGCGGCGCGATCGGCGCCCCCGGCTCGCCGAACGGCTGCTCCTCCGACGCGCCCGCCTCGATCTGGCGGATCGCCGTGTCGAGCAGCGGGTCGTCCTCCTCCACGTCGGCCGCGGCGAGCGCGGTCTCGCCCGCGCGGCGGGCGGCGGCGACCGCCTCCTCCGCCTCCTCCTCGGCCTCGCGCGCCTCGCGCACCGAGTCGGCGGCGGCGCGCACGACGTCCATCGCCGCCTGCCTGCGGTCGCGCGGGTGCTCCTGCTCCTCGACCTCGCCGGCCAGCTCCTCCGCGCGGCGTGCCGCGCCCGCGGCCTCCTCGGCCTCGTGCAGCGCCTCGTCGCCCTCGCGGGTGGCGTCGGCCGCGGCCTCCGTGACGTCGTGCGGACCGGTGTCCTCGCGCGGCGGGCGCCAGCGCGGGTCCAGCGGGTCGTCGTGCGGGTCGCGCGAGGGCGGCTCGGCCATGTGCGGAACCTATCTGTCGAACGTCACCTCGAGGACGTCGGTGACGTGCTCGTACCCGATCGCGCGGTAGATCTTGTTGCTCGTCGGGTTGGCCAGGTCCGTGAACAGGAAGCAGTACGTCCGCCCGCCGTCGAGCAGCGCCTTCGTCGCGCCGGCCGTGACGGCGCTCGCGTAGCCGCGGCCGCGGTGCTCCGGCGGGGTGTAGACGGGGCCGATGCGGGCGCCGTTGGGCGTGTACCCGCCGCAGGCGGCGAGGCTGACGACGCCGCCGTCGTCCTCCCAGAGCCAGACCAGCCCCTGCGCGATCCGCTCGTGCAGCCGGCCCGCGTCGCGCGGCGGCAGCCCGACCTCCGTCACGAACGCGTGGTCCCACGCCAGCACCAGGGCCGCGTCGGCCGGCGTCGCGAGCCGCAGCGCGCCGGGCGGCGCCGGCGGCTCGACCAGCGTGGTCAGCTTGAAGACGCCCTCCTCGCGGTTGACGCGGTACGTCGCGCCGGTGCGCTCGGCGTCGCGCGCGGCGTACGCGGCGGTCACGTCGGGGGAGCCGAGCACGCCCGGCGGCAGCAGGGCGTTGTCGACCAGGAAGTCGGCCACCGCGGGCGCCGCGCCGACCGGGACCGCGTCGACGATGACGTTGAACGGCGGCGTCATCAGCGCCATCCCCGCCAGCGCGTCGCCGTCGTGCAGCGTCAGCAGCACCGGCGGCTCGTCACCGAACGACTCGCCGGTCGCCAGCCGTCCGGTCAGCGCGAGCAGCAGGTTGTACCGCGCCTCGTCCGCCATGAGCAGCGGCCGGACCAGGTCGGCGTACGCCTTCGGGTCGTCGTGGCGGCGGATCACACGTCAGACGTTACGGAAGCGGTTGATGGCGGTCAGGTGCTTTTCCCGCGTCGCGCCGTCGCGCACGCCGAGCCCCTCCTCGGGCGCCAGGCAGAGCACGCCGACCTTCCCCTGGTGCAGGTTGCGGTGCACGTCGTACGCGGCCTGCCCGGTCTCCTCCATCGGGTACACCTTCGACAGCGTCGGGTGGATCGCGCCCTTCGCGATCAGGCGGTTCGCCTCCCACGCCTCGCGGTAGTTCGCGAAGTGCGAGCCGACGATGCGCTTGAGATGCATCCAGAGGTAGCGGTTGTCGTACTGGTGCAGATAGCCGCTGGTGCTGGCGCAGGTGACGATGGTGCCGCCCTTGCGGGTGACGTAGACGCTGGCGCCGAACGTCTCCCGGCCCGGGTGCTCGAACACGATGTCCGGGTCGTCGCCGCCGGTCAGCTCGCGGATCTTCGCGCCGAGCCGCTGCCACTCCTTCGGGTCCTGCTCGGTGTCGTTCTTCCAGAACTTGTAGCCCTCGGCGTTGCGGTCGATGACCAGCTCCGCGCCCATCTGGCGGCAGATCTCCGCCTTCTCCGGCGACGACACGACGCAGACCGGGATCGCGCCGCCGTTGAGCGCGAACTGCGTCGCGTACGAGCCGAGGCCGCCGCTCGCGCCCCAGATCAGGACGACGTCGCCCTGCTTCATGTTGGCGCCGTTGACGGAGACGAGCTGGCGGTACGCCGTGCTGTTGACGAGGCCGGGGCAGGCGGCCTCCTCCCACGTCAGGTGGTCCGGCTTCGGCATGAGCTGGTTCGCCTTCACCAGCGCCAGCTCGGCCAGGCCGCCGAAGTTCGTCTCGAACCCCCAGATGCGCTGTTCCGGGTCGAGCATCGTGTCGTTGTGGCCGTCGGGGCTCTCCAGCTCGACCGACAGGCAGTGCGCGACGACCTCGTCGCCCGGCTGCCAGGCGTGCACGCCGGGGCCGGTGCGCAGCACGACGCCGGCGAGGTCGGAGCCGACGACGTGGTACGGCAGGTCGTGGCGCTTCGACAGCGGCGACATGCGGCCGTACCGCTCGAGGAACTTGAACGTCGACACCGGCTCGAAGATCGAGGTCCAGACCGTGTTGTAGTTGACGGCGCTCGCCATGACGGCGACCAGCGCCTCGCCCGGGCCGAGCTCCGGCACCGGCACCTCGTCGACGTGCAGCGCCTCGCGCGGGTCCTTGTCGCGGGTCGTGCGCCCCGCGAACAGCTCCTGCTCGTCCTTGCGCACCACGACGCCGCGGTAGCTCTCCGGCACGCTCAGTGCCGCGAACTCCTCCCGCGGGGTGTCGCCCGCCAGGATCGCCTCGAGGATCGCCTTCACGTGCCCGCCTCCCGGTCGCGCCGCTGCTGGTCCGCCGATGTTACCGATGAGTAGGCACGTGTGCGGAATCAGGGGCGGAGGCTCCGCGTGGCCGGGGGCCGGGTGCTCCCGTCGAGCAGCCCGCGGGTGCCGAGCGGCGCGCGCAGCGGGACACGGGTGCGGGCGCCCACCCCGACGGCCGGGCACGGCTGCGCCGAGCGCTCCGGCGGCGTGCCGGTGAACAGCGTGACGGTGACGGTGGCCGCGGTCTCGGCGACGCGGACGTTCGCCAGGCGGCGGCATCCGCTCGCCGAACCGAGGAAGTAGACGTCGACCGTGGTCTCCCCGGCGGCACGCGCGTACTGCCAGGGCGTCGTGCCGACCGCTACCAGCCGCGCCGGCTCCACCGTCGTGAGCGGGGGGTCGGGAAGAGCGGGGAACGTCGGGCCCGCCGGGCTCGGGGGCGACGCCGGCCGGCCGGTCCCGGCGGTACACCCGAGGACGAGCAACGACGTGGCCGCTGCGAGCGGCAGTCCCATGGCGCACCCCCGTCCGGCGGCGCGGTCGCCGCTCGCTACTGAGACTTCGGTGAGCCGGGACGGGTTCCCTGCGGTGTCAGTCGCCGGAGCGTTCGGTCAGCTCGCGGAAGAGGTTCGCGTTGTCGATGGCCAGCGCGGCGCGGTGGGCGAGGTCCTCGGCCATGGTCAGGTCGCCCCGGTCGTAGTGCCGTCCGGACTCGGCGTAGCAGAGCGTCATGGCGCCGAAGACCCGGCCGCGCGCGGACAGCGGCACGATCAGCGCGCTGCTCAGGCCGAGCGCGAGCGTGCGGCGCAGGTGCTCCTCGTCGACGGCGTTCGCCGCCAGCATCTCCTCGGTCACGATGGGCGCGAGGAGGCTCTCGCCGGTGCGGACGACGAGCGGGACGCCGCTGGCGCCGTCGAGCTCCGGCGGGTACAGCCGCTGGAACTCCTCCGCCTCGGCCAGCCGCGCCGGGTCGGCGTGCGCCAGCCCCAGCGGCAGCAACGACCCGTCCTCGACGACGTGCACGACCGACCAGTCGGCGAGGCGCGGGACGGCGAGGCGGGCGACGTTGGCGAGCGTGGCGCGGTAGTCGAGCGAGGTGGCGAGCTCGGCGGAGGCGTCGGCGAGGAACGACAGCTTCTCGTTCGCGCTGGCGGCCGCGGCGAACGCCCGCGCGCGGTCGAGCGCCTGCGCCGTCTGCGCCGCGAGCGTCTGCACGAACCGCCGCTCCTCGGCGTCGAACAGCCGCGGCGCGTCGAAGCTGAACCGCAACGCCCCGAGCACCTCGTCGCGGACGACGAGCGGGACCGCGCACATCGCCACGACGCCCGGCTCCAGGCCGCTGAGGGAGGGGAAGCGGATGTCGCGCTCCTGCGGCGACTCCAGCCACACCGGCTCCCCGGTGCGCAGCGCGACGGCGGCGGGCAGCTCGTCGTCGCGCGTCTCGCGACGCAGCCGCGCGATGAGGTCCGGGTCGTATCCGATGGCGGCGGGGACGTCGAGGTGGTCCTCCTCGCCGGGCACGACGAGGCCGCCGCCGGAGGCGCCGAGCGCGGGGATGCCCTCCGCGACGACGACCCGCGCGATCTCGGTGTCGCTCATGGTGCCGGCGAGGGCGGCGGTGACGGTCTGGAGGCGCGCGGCGCGGGCGGTGGCGCGCTGCGCCGCGGCCACGGTGGCCAGCTCGGCGAGCAGGCGGCGTTCGAACGTCTCGGGCAGGTGCGGCTCCTCGCCGCGCGCGGCCTGGCGGAGCTGGACGACGAGGGACTCGACGTACCAGCGCCGGAAGACGCGGTGCTGCGGCGGCGTCTCCAACGTCAGCAGCCGGGCGGCGCGCGCGTACTCGTCGGCCTGGTCGAGCGCCTCGAGGTACCGCTCGCCGGCGTCGGCCGCGTCGGCGGGGAGGGTGAGGGTCAACGTCGTCCGCTCGGCGCCGCGGCCGGCCGCCTCGATGGCCTGCCGCTTGATGGCCTGCCGCGCCTCGGTGAACCGGTGGACGACCGTCTCGATCAGCTCGGCGAGCCGCGGCGGGACCGCCTCGGTGCTGCCGGCCGCGGCGCCGCGGGCGGCGAGCGTGAACTCGCGGACGAGGTTGTCGACGTGCGCCTTCGCCGCGAGCAGCAGGTCGGTGGGGACGTCGCCGAGCGAGACGGTGTAGCGGACCGGCGCACCGGCCTCCGGCTCGAGGTCGTCCCACGACGCGAGCAGCGAGTCGACGTCGATGTCGCCGTCGTCGTCCGGGATCGCCACGCTCTCGGCGGAGAGCTGGCACCACACGACCTTGCCGTGCGGGGCGGCCTCGACGCCCCAGTCCCGGGCGAGCGCGGCGACGAGCGAGAGGCCGCGGCCGGTCATCGCGTCGGTGCGCGCGAGCGCGCGGACCGGGGAGACGCGGCTGCCGTCGGCGACGGCGAGGCGGACGTTCGGCGGGGTGACGTCGACGCGCAGCGAGATGGGCGGCGCGCCGTGCAGGAGGGCGTTGGTGACGAGCTCGCTGACGACCAGCTCGGCGTCGGGGAGGATCGGTTCGAGCGGCGTCCCGGTCAGCGCGTCGGCGACCCAGTGGCGGGCGAGCGGAACGGCGTCGGCCTCCGCCCCCAGCTGGAGCGCCCCGTCGGCGACCTGCATGTCGCGCCTCTTCCTCAGCCGGCCGGCGGGTGGATGCCGAGCGCTCTCGGCAGCACCGTACCAACGACATAGGCGAGCGCCGCCGCGGCGCCCGCGAGCCCCGCGATCTCCGCACCACTCCGCGCCCAGCGTTCCCCCGCGAGCCGCGCCTTGACCACGCCCATGACGAACAACGTCCCGAGCGTCAGCAGGACCGAGACCGCCAACCCTGCCGTCGGTGCGAGGAAAAGGTACGGCAGGATCGGAACCGATGCACCCATCACGAACGACGTACCCATGGTGACGGCGTCGTTTCCCGGTGATCCGGGCGCTTCGTACGGAATGCCCAGCTCCTTCTCCGCCATCGTCTTGAGCATCGTCTCCGGGTTGGTGGCGATGGCCTCGGCGGCGCGCTGCGCGGCCTCCGGCGCCAGCCCCTCGGCCTGGAAGATGTCGGCGAGCTCGACCAGCTCGACGTGGGGGCGGCGTTCGAGCTGGCGGCGCTCGTTCTCCAGCTCGGCGCGGAACACGTCGCGCTGGCTCTTCGCGGCGACGTACGCGC
Source organism: Mycobacteriales bacterium (assembly GCA_035714365.1). Taxonomy (GTDB): domain Bacteria; phylum Actinomycetota; class Actinomycetes; order BP-191; family BP-191; genus BP-191. Next base: position 24,733 of record DASTMB010000098.1, read on the forward strand.
CGAGCGCCATCGAGATGGTGCCGGCGAGCGCGCCGGACAGCCCGGCGACGAGGATCGTGTAGCGCGTCGCCTCCGCGCCGCGCACGCCGGTGACGAGCGCCAGCGTCGACAGCAGCCCGTCCTGCGCCCCGAACACCACCTCGCGGATCCGCCCGCGCTTCGCGACCCGCTCGCCCTCGCGGGCGGCGGCGCGCGCGAGACCGCCGGCCGGGACGGACAGCCCCTCGGCCGCCCAGGGGTCGGTCACGGGAGGGCTTGCACCAGCTCGGTCAGGACGCCGCCGACGCCTTTCGGGTGCAGGAACGCGATCGACGCGCCCATCGACCCGTGCCGCGGCCGCTGGTCCACGAGCGGCACGCCCTTGAGGTCGAGGTCGGCCAGCGCCTGGGTCACGTCGTCCACGCCGTAGCCGATGTGGTGGACGCCCTCGCCGTGGCGTTCGAGGAACCGGCCCACCGGCGAGTCCGGCCGGGTCGGCTGGAGGAGCTGGACGTACGAGCCCGGCGCCACGAGCAGCATCGCCTCGTGGACGCCCTGCTCCTCGTTGGTCTCGCGGTGCGCGACCGTCAGCCCGAACGTCGTCTCGTAGAACGACACCTTCTCGTCCAGGTCGTGGCAGGCGATGCCGACGTGGTCGATGCGCGTGAGCAACCGGACCTCCTCGCAGGGGGACGTTGATCATCCTGCCCCGCCTGGCGGAAACCACGCCTGCGGCGCCGCCGCGCGGGGCCGATATCCTGGACGGAGTCGTTCTCGTGGAGGCTCGCATGTCCGGCTCGGTCATCGTCAGCGGCGCTCGGACGCCGATCGGCAAGCTGCAGGGGAGCCTCGCCGGCTTCTCCGCCGCCGACCTCGGCGGCGTCGCCGTGAAGGCCGCGCTGGAGCGCGCGGGCATCTCCGGCGACCAGGTCGACTACGTCATCCTCGGCCAGGTCCTCACGGCCGGCGCCGGCCAGATCCCGGCCCGGCAGGCGGCGGTCAAGGGCGGCGTCCCGATGACCGTTCCTGCCCTCAACGTCAACAAGGTCTGCCTCTCCGGCATCGACTCGATCGCGCTCGCCGACCAGCTCATCGCGGCGGGCGAGTTCGAGGTCGTCGTCGCCGGCGGCATGGAGTCGATGACGCAGGCGCCGCACCTGCTCCCCGGGTCGCGCGGCGGCTTCAAGTACGGCAACACCACGCTCGTCGACTCGATGGCCCACGACGGCCTGTTCTGCGCGTTCGACCAGGTCGCGATGGGCGAGTCGACCGAGGCCTACAACAAGAGGCTCGGCATCGGCCGCGCGGAGCAGGACGAGTTCGCGGCGCGGTCGCACGAGCGCGCGGCGGCGGCCATGAAGGAGGGGCGCTTCGACGAGGAGCTCGTGGCCGTCCCGATCCCGCAGCGCAAGGGCGAGCCGTTGCTGTTCACCGAGGACGAGGGCGTGCGCCCGGAGACGACGACCGAGTCGCTCGCGCGGCTGCGCCCGGCGTTCGCGGCCGACGGCACGATCACGGCCGGCTCCGCGTCGCAGATCAGCGACGGCGCCTGCGCGGTCGTCGTCATGTCCAAGGCCGCCGCCGAGCGGTACGGCTGCACGCCGATCGCGGAGATCGGCGCGCACGGCGTCGTGGCCGGCCCGGACGCGTCGTTGCAGGCGCAGCCGTCCAACGCCATCAAGAAGGCGCTCGCCCGCGAGGGGCTGTCCGCGTCCGACCTGAGCTTGGTCGAGATCAACGAGGCGTTCGCGTCGGTCGGCATCTGGTCGACCCGCGAGCTCGGCGTCGACCCCGAGATCGTCAACGTCGACGGCGGCGCCATCTCCCTCGGCCACCCGATCGGCATGTCCGGCGCGCGCATCGCGCTGCACCTCGCGTTCGAGCTCCGTCGCCGTGGCGGCGGCGTCGGCGCGGCGGCGCTCTGCGGCGGCGGCGGGCAGGGCGACGCGCTGATCCTGCGCGTGGCCGGTTGAGCGTCGCCGACCTCGTCGCGGCGGCCGGAGAGGGGTCGCCGCGCGCCGTCGCCCGGCTCATCTCGCTGGTCGAGGACGCGGCGCCGGAGCTGCGCGAGGTGATGGCGGCGCTGGCGCCGCGCACCGGCCGCGCCCGCATCGTCGGCCTCACCGGCTCGCCCGGCGTCGGCAAGTCCACGTCGACCGCCGCGCTGGTCGGCGCGTTCCGCAAGCGGGGGCTGCGGGTCGGGGTGCTCGCCGTCGACCCGTCGTCGCCGTTCTCCGGCGGTGCGCTGCTCGGCGACCGGGTGCGGATGCAGGACCACGCGACCGACAGCGGCGTCTTCATCCGGTCGATGGCCTCGCGCGGGCACCTCGGCGGGCTGTCGTGGGCGACCCCGCAGGCGTTGCGGGTGCTCGACGCGGCCGGCTGCGAGGTGATCCTGGTCGAGACCGTCGGCGTCGGGCAGGCGGAGGTCGAGGTCGCGTCGCAGGCCGACACGACGATCGTGCTGCTCGCGCCCGGCATGGGCGACGCGATCCAGGCGGCGAAGGCCGGCATCCTCGAGGTTGCCGACGTCTACGTCGTCAACAAGGCCGACCGCGAAGGCGCCGACAACACCGTCCGCGACCTGCGCAACATGATCAGCCAGGGCGACGGCCCGCACGGCGGCTGGCAGCCGCCGATCGTCAAGACCGTGGCCGCGCGCGGCGAGGGTATAGACGAGCTGGTCGAACGCCTGGACGAGCACTGGGCCTGGCTCGCCGAGTCCGGCGAGCTGACCCGGCGGCGCACCGCGCGGGCGGCGGGGGAGATCGAGGCGATCGCGGTCACCGCGCTGCGCGAACGCCTCGGCGACCTGCACGCGGGCACCGCGCTGGACGCGCTCGCCGAGGCCGTCGTCGCCGGCAAGACCGACCCGTACGCCGCCGCCGACGAGCTGGTCGCCGAGGTGACGGCGTAGCCGGAGCGGGTACGCCCGCCGCATGAGCGACGAGAAGGAACGCCCCGACGACGGCCTGTCCGACGCCGAGCTGGCCGCCGAGGCGGCCGCGGAGGCGTTGCCGGACCGCGAGGCGATGAGCCTGGTGCGCGTACCCGGGCCGCCCGGCACCGAACTGCTGCTGGGCGACGAGGTGATGCCGGCGGACCTGGTCGGCGGCGGCGGCTGACCCGGCTCGCACCGCGCCCGGCAGGGCTGGTGCGGCGGGCGGCGAACCTCCTGGCGTCTCGCGGGCTCTCACCCGCAGGCCGCCATCCCCGCAGGAGTGCCCATGCCCGCCGCCCGACTCCGCCTGCTCGCCGCCACCGCCGCGCTCGCCGCCGTGCTGCCGGCGCCGCCGCACGCCACCGCCGCGCCCGCCGCGTGGACGCCCACGCTCGCCGCGACCGGCGCGTTCGACAACCTCAGCGCGTTCCCCGACGGCACCGCCTACGCGACCGTCGGCATCGTCACGGCCGGCACCGCCGGCGAGCTGCCCGAGCAGGTGCCGGCGCCGCCGGGCGCCGCCGACTCGTTCGGCTACTTCAAGAGCACCGACTACGGCCGGACCTGGCTGCCGCAGGCGCCGCCGCCGCACACCGGCGGGATCGCGACGACCAACCTCTACGTGCGGTTCGCGACGCCGAAGGTCGGCTACGCGACGTACGACGGGTTCAGCGACCTGCCGAAGGACCCGACCGGCCGCCTCGACCGGCACCTCTGCCTGGCGCTGTCCTCGACGTTCCGCACGGTCGACGGCGGGCAGACGTGGCAGCCGCTCTGCGAGCCGCACCTGCCCGACGGCAAGGCGGTCGTGCCCGGGGCGTCGCCGCTCGCGGTCGGCCGCGACGGCCGCACGGTGCTCATGACCGGCACCACCGGCGGGAGCGACTGCAAGAAGGACCCGGCGCGCGGCGTCGTGAGCTTCTCCACCGACTCCGGCGAGCACTGGACGCGCGGCACGCTGCCCGGCGGCTACGCGCCCGGCTGGAGCGCCCGCGTCTGGGACAGCCGCACCGCCGCCGTCGTCGCCTACACGAACGGCGCCTGCGGCCTGGCCGACCAGAACGCCGTCTTCGTCACGACCGACGCCGGCCGCACCTGGCGGAAGGTGCTCGCCTGCAAGACGCAGCCGCTCTGCACGGCGGTCGCGTTCGTGTCGCGGACCCAGCTCCTCGTCGGCCACACCGACGGCACCACCGCCGTCACCCGCGACCTCGGCCGCACCTGGCACCAGGCGCAGTGGCTGCACGACCCGGCCAACGACGCCACCGTCGCCGCCGACCCGGAGAACGCGTGGCTGTTCTGGGTGCAGGCGTTCTCCTTCGCCGCCGACGGCAGGCACGGCTACGCATCAACGCGCGGCGCCGGCACGTGGCGCACCGAGGACGGCGGCCGGAGCTGGGTGCAGGAACGCTCGCACGAGTGCGCGTACCAGATGTTCGGCGTCGGCGAGAACGCCACCGCCACCGCCGAGCAGGCCGTCACCGGCGGCCCGGGCGCGTTCAGCGCGCGGCTCGCGGCACCGGCCGGCCCGGACCGCTGCCACCCGGCGGCGGCCAACCTGCCCGCGCCCACGGCCGTCGCGGCGACCGCAAACGGTGTCGCCGTCCGCGTCGACGGGACGTTGCGCTCGGCTCGTTAGGGTCGGGGGCGTGCCGATCTTCGACGACGGCCCGCCCGACGGCGAGGCCGACCCGCGCGCGCTGCTGCTCGGCTACCTCGACTGGTACCGCGCCGCCCTGCTCCGCAAGGTCGACGGCCTGCCGGACGACCTGATGCGCGCGCCGGTCGAGCCGCTCGGCTGGTCGCCGGCCGGCCTGGTGAGCCACCTCACCGGCGTCGAACGCCGCTGGCTGCGGTGGGGGTTCGGCGCGGAGGACGTCGTGTCGTGGGCGGACGACGAGTGGACGCCGGCCGCCTCGACGGCCGACGTGCTCGCGGGGTACCGCGCCGAGGTCGACCGGTGCCGCGCGGCGGTCGACGGCGTGCCGCTGGACCGCCGGGCGAAGGCGGGCGGGCGGTTCCCCGACCCGGACGCGACGCCGTCGCTGGGGCGGATCCTGTTCCACCTGCTCCAGGAGTACGCCCGCCACGTCGGGCACCTGGACATCGTCAGGGAGCTGCTGGACGGGTCGACGGGGGAGTGACCGCCGCCTCCTCGACCTCCAGCAACGACTGCGCGTGGCGCTCCGCCTGGTACGCCGCGTGCCCGCCGCGCAGCCCGAACAGCCGCTTCGACAGCAGCAGGTAGACCACGGCCGCGACGTTGACGACGAGCGCGAGCACCCGCAGCACCGTCACGTGCTCGACGACCTCGTAGACCTCCAACGGCACGAACGCCGCCGTCGCGACGACCGTGAGGTACTCGCCCCACCGCTTGAGCAGCCACAGGCCGACGCCCTCCGCGACCTGGATCGCGCCGTACGCCGTGACGAGCACGGCGACGAGCGCCAGCGTCGAGGACTTGGCGTTGAGCGCCTGCCGGGCCAGGTGGACGAACGCGCTGCCGTCGATGTCGACGTGCAGCCGTTCGGCGAGCGGCCGCGCCGCCGGGAGGTCCGCCTCGAACAGTTCCCGCAGCGTCGCCTGCGACGAGCGGAACCGCACCACCGCGTAGCCGATACCGAGCAGGCCGACGCCGCGCAGGAACCGTTCGGCGGCGAGCAGCCGCAGCACGGTCGCGTCGCGCAGCGCCCGCCCGCGCAGCACGATCGGCGCGTCCTCGGCCGGTCCGGCCCCGCGCGGCTCGCCGACGACGAAGTCGCCGCAGCGCAGGCAGCGCCACGCCTCGCCGGCCGGCGTCGGCACGTGCACCCGCGCCTTCAGCTCCGGCTCGTCCGGCGCGTACGTGACGTGTCCCTTGCGCGCGCACGCGCGCAGCTCCCATCGCACGGCCGCGATTCTGCCCGGTAGCCTGCCCGGCATGGGGAGGGGACTGGCGGTGGCGTGCGCGCTGCTCGCGGTGGTGGGGTGCACGGCGCGGCGGACCACCCGCGGCGACGGGCGGCCGGAGGACGGGCTGCCGCCGTGCCCGGACACCCGGCTCGCCCTCGACCCGGTGCGCGGCGACGTCAACGCGACGTTCCTGCACGCGGTGCTCACCGAGAAGGGCCGCCCGGTGGAGAAGGTGGGCGTGGCGTTCCGCGTCCCGTCCGGAGGCGACACGTTCACGACCGTCGGCAGCGCGCTGACCGACGCGACCGGCACCGCGCTCTACGACCTGGGCGCGCTCGTGCTGGTCGACGCGTTCCGCGCCGGCGAGGTGGCCCGCGCGGGCCGGCTGGAGGCGGCCGCCGTCCTGCACGGCCCGCCACCCACGTGCCGCGTCACCGCCACCGCCGAGCTGGCACTCGCGCGGAAGGGCGTCGTCCGGCCGCCGGCCGTGGCGACGGACCGCGCCGGGCTGGAACGTCGTGTGCGCGAGCTGGAGGCGGCGTTCCCCGGTGACGACAGCGCGCCGCGGCTCAAGGACGGCAGCAGCGCGTGCCGCCGGCTGTGGGCCGTCGCCGAGACGGCGGCCGCGCACCCCGACTGGCTGCCCGGGCGCGCCCCGCGGGACAGCGCCGAGCGGCTGCGCGAGGGCGCCCGGTCCTGCCCGAGCGCACGGCGCCTGGCCGCGCTGCCCCTCCGTTCGCTGGTCGCCGGCTACGACCGCTCGTAGCGCCCGTTACCCTCGTAGACATGACTGACGAGATCGCCGCCGGCCGCGCGCGCTGGCAGCAGCGCTACGACGCCGCGAAGAAGCGCGACGCCGACTTCACGACGCTGTCCGGGGTCGAGGTGGAGCCGGTGTACGGCCCGCGGCCCGGCGAGACCGTCGAGGGGTTCGAGCGGATCGGCTGGCCGGGGGAGTTCCCGTTCACCCGCGGCCTCTACGCGACCGGCTACCGCACACGGCCGTGGACGATCCGGCAGTTCGCCGGCTTCGGCAACGCGAAGCAGACCAACGAGCGCTACAAGATGATCCTGGCCGAGGGCGGCGGCGGCCTGTCCGTGGCGTTCGACATGCCGACGCTGATGGGCCGCGACTCCGACGACCCGCGCTCGCTCGGCGAGGTCGGCCACTGCGGCGTCGCGATCGACAGCGCCGCCGACATGGAGACGTTGTTCTCCGACATCGACCTCGGCGACGTCACCACGTCGATGACGATCAGCGGCCCGGCCGTGCCGGTGTTCTGCATGTACCTCGTCGCGGCCGAGCGCGCGGGCGTCGACATCCACACGCTCGACGGCACGCTGCAGACCGACATCTTCAAGGAGTACATCGCGCAGAAGGAGTGGCTGTTCCCGCCGCAGCCGCACCTGCGCCTCATCGGCGACCTGATGGAGTACTGCGCCGCCGAGATCCCGCGCTACAAGCCGCTCTCGGTCTCCGGCTACCACATCCGCGAGGCCGGCTCGACGGCCGCGCAGGAGCTGGCGTTCACGCTCGCCGACGGCTTCGCGTACGTCGAGCTCGGCCTGTCGCGCGGCCTCGACGTCAACGTGTTCGCGCCCGGCCTGTCGTTCTTCTTCGACGCGCACGTCGACTTCTTCGAGGAGATCGCGAAGTTCCGCGCCGCCCGCCGCATCTGGGCCCGCTGGCTCCGCGACGTCTACGGCGCCACCGACGAGCGCGCGCAGTGGCTGCGGTTCCACACGCAGACGGCCGGCGTGTCGCTGACCGCGCAGCAGCCGGACAACAACATCGTCCGCACCGCGATCGAGGCCCTCTCCGCCGTCCTCGGCGGCACCAACAGCCTGCACACCAACGCCCTGGACGAGGTGCTCGCGCTCCCGTCCGCGCGCGCAGCGCAGATCGCGCTGCGCACCCAGCAGGTGATCATGGAGGAGACCGGCGTCACCAACGTCGTCGACCCGCTCGGCGGCTCCTGGTACGTCGAGGCGCTCACCGACGAGATGGAGCGCCAGGCCGAGGAGATCTTCGACCGCATCAAGCGGATGGGCACCGACGGCACCATCACCTCCGGCATCCTGCGCGGCATCGAGGACGGCTGGTTCATGTCCGAGATCGCCGAGGCGGCGTTCCGCTACCAGACGGCGTTGGAGAAGGGGACCAAGAAGATCGTCGGCGTCAACACGCTGACCTCCTCCGACGACCCCGAGCTGGAGATCCTGCGCATCTCGCACGAGGTCGAGCGCGAGCAGAAGCGCGCGCTCTCCGAGCGCCGCACCGCGCGCGACGAGGCGGCCGTCCAGGCGGCGCTGGCGCGGATGCTCGACGTCTCCCGCACCGGCGAGAACATGATCCCGGTCATGCTCGACGCGGTCCGCGCCGAGGCGACGCTCGGCGAGATCTGCAACGCCCTCCGCGACGAGTGGGGCGCGTACACCGAGCCGCCGCGCTTCTAGGTGGCCGTGACGGTCCGGCTCCACGCGCCCGCGCGGGGGTCGGTCAACCGGCACGCCGAGGTCGACCTGCCGGCCGGCGGCGTGTTCGTGAAGCTGTACGAGCAGCCGGCGTTCGCGCCGGTCGAACGCGCCGTCCTCGACGCGCTCGCCGCCCGCTACGACTGGCCGGTCCCGGCGGTCGACGGCGGCGACGGGTGGCTGGCGTTCCCGCTGCTCGACCTCGCGCCCGGGTGGTCTTCCGCTGCGCTGCCGGTGCTCGGGGCGCGGCTCGCGGAGGTGCACGCGACGCCGGTGCCCGAGGGCGTGCCGCCGATGGCCGACCCGGTGGCGCAGGTGCCGCGCCGGCTGGACCGGCTGCGCTCGTTCGACCCGCGCGGCGCCGACGCGGCAGCCGCGACGTGGGAGCGCGCGGTGACCGTCCGCGCCGCCGCCCGCACCGGCGCGAACGTGCTGCTGCACAACGACTTCGGCCCGCGCAACGCCGTCCGCCGCCCGGACGGCACCGTCGCCCTGATCGACCTCGAACGCGCCGGCGCCGGCGACCCGCACTGGGACCTCGGCAAGGTGTGGGACGTCGAGCTCGCGGACCCGGCCGACCGGCGGGCGTTCCTCGCCGGGTACGGCGCCCGCGACTGGCCGCACCCGGAGACCCTGTGGACGACGCGGTTCGCGGCCGCCCTGGCGGCGGTACCGTTCGCGCGCCGCATCGGCGACGCGGCGTTCGCGCGGTGGGCGTACGACCTGCTCGACCGCCTCGCCGCCGAGCTCTGACCGTCGCGCGCTGACGCGGCCGCGCCAGGCGCGCAGGTACGCCGTGGCGAACCTGCGCCACGGGTCGCGGCTCTCTCCTCCGACGGTCACCGAGCACGGGAGGGTGTCGGCTGTGCGAGCGATGCGAACGGTGCCGGAGGTGAGCGTGTCGTCGGACCCGATGCCCCGGCCCGACGACGCGATCGTCGTCGACGGCCTCACCGTGCGCTACGGCGCGCGCGCGGCCGTCGACGGCGTCTCCCTGCGCGTCGGGCGCGGCGAGGTCGTCGGGCTGCTCGGCCCGAACGGCGCCGGCAAGACGACCACCGTCGACGTCTGCTGCGGGCTGCGCGTCCCCGACGCGGGGACCGTCACCGTCCTGGGCCTCGACGCCCGCACCGCCGGCGCCGAGCTGCGCCGCCGCATCGGCGTCGTGCCGCAGGAGTCCGGCCTCTACGACGAGCTGACGGCGGTGGAGCACCTGCGGCTGTTCGCGGCGCTGTACAACCTCAAGCGCCCCGCCGCGCGCATCGGCGAGGTGCTGGACCTGCTCGGCCTGGCCGAACGCCGCACCGGCCGCGTCGGCACGTTCTCCGGCGGCATGAAGCGCCGCCTCGCGCTGGCCCGGGCGCTGCTGCACGACCCGCCGGTGCTGTTCCTGGACGAGCCGACGCTCGGCGTCGACGTGCACGGCCGGCGCGCGCTGTGGGACCACGTCAACGCGCTCAAGGACGAGGGCCGCAGCGTCCTGCTCACCACGAACTACCTCGAGGAGGCGACGGCGCTCTGCGACCGGGTCGTCATCGTGGACCGGGGCCGCGTCCTCGCCGACGAACGCCCGGAGATCCTGCGCCGGCAGAGCGGCACGACGCTGCTGCTCTCGGTCGACGCGCGGGCCGCCGAGGCGGCCGCCGCGGTGACGCGGGACACCGGCGCCCCCGCGAGCGCCGCCGACGCGCGCACCGTCCGCGTCGCGCTGCCCGGCGACGAGGTCGCCGCGCCGGCCGTCGCCGCCGCCTCCCGCGTCGCCACCGTCACCGGCATCCGCACCGACGAGCCGTCGCTGGAGGAGGTCTTCCTCCGGCTCACCGGGCAGCGGGCATGACCGCGTTCCGGACGGCGCTGGCGCTCCAGCTGCGCACGTTCGCGCGGACGCCGTTGACGACGATCCTGGCGCTGGTGCTGCCGGTGAACCTCCTGCTACTGCTCAGCCTGTTCGCGCTCACCGGGTACCGCGCGCCGACCGCGCTCGTGCTGGGGGAGGACACGCCGCACGCGCGGGCGTTCGTCCAGGCGCTGGACGACACGCACCACTCGTTCGACCTGCGGCCGATGGACCTCGCCACCGCGCAGCGCAAGCTCAAGGAGGCGCGGCTCGTCGCGATCGTGGAGATCCCGCCCGGCTTCGACGCCGGCGTCCGCGCCGGCCGCACCGTCCCCGTCAACCTCACCATCGACAACGTCAACGTCGACCTCACCGAGGACGTGCGCCGCGCGGTGCCCGCCGCGGCGGCGCTGTTCGCGCAGCGCAACGGCCACCCCGAGGTCCGCATCACCGCCGACCTGCGCAACGTCCTCCCGCGCGACACCGGGTACGTCGAGTACCTCGGCGTCTCCGCCATCGCGCTGGCCGCGTGCATCGCGGGCGGCGTCCTCGGCGGCACCGTCACCGCCCGCGAGTGGGAGGCCGGCGCGGCGCGGCTGCTGCGGCTGGCGCCGGGCGGCCCGGCCGCCGTCCTCGCCGGGCGGCTCGCCGCCGCCGGCGTCGTCGCGACCGGCGCCACCGCCGTCACCGCGCTCGTCGTCCGGTACGGCTACGGCGTCCGCATGGCGCACCCGGCCGAGGTCGCGGCGGGCATCCTCGCCACCGTCGCCGCCGCGACCGCGATCGGCGGCCTCGTCGGCGCCAGGCTGCGGCGCGTGCTGCCGGTCGCGCCGCTGCTCGTCGGCGGGCTGCTGCCGTTCTACCTCGACAGCGGGGCGCTGGAGCCGCAACGGTTCGACGGCCCGTGGCTGTTCGCGTTCGCGCACCTGTCGCCCACGTACTACGGCGTCGGGATGATGGAGCACGGCTTCCACGGCCTCGTCGTCACGCCGGAGCCGCAGTGGCTGCTGGCCGCGGCCCTGCTCGCGTTCGCGGGGGTCGCGCTGCTCGCGCTGCGCCGGGTGGCGGCCCGATGACGCGCGCGGTCTGGGCGGTCGCCCGCGCCGACGTGGCGCGGTGGCGGCGGTCGCGCGCGCTGGTCGCCGCGACGCTGGTGCCCGCGCTCGGGATGGCGCTGCTCGTCGTCGCGCTCACCTACGCCGTCGGGCGGCAGCCGGTCGCGCTCGTCAACGAGGGGCACGGCCCGGTGGCCGAGCACATCGTCGAGCTGATCCGCGAGAGCGACGGCTTCTTCCTGGTCGAACGCACCGCCGCCGAGGCGGAGCGGGACCTGCGCGCGCAGCGGGTGGCGGCGGTCATCACCGTGCCCGCCGACTTCGACGCGCGGGTCGCCACGCACGACGCCCGCCTCGACGTGCGCGTCAACAACGTCGACCTCGACTTCGCCGACGACGTCCGCCGCTCGGCGACCGAGGCCGTGGTCGAGGTGGACGCGCCGAGCCTCGCCACCCTCGGCGAGAACGACCTGCCACCCGGCACCGTCTCCGGCCTGCCGAACCCGTACCGCGTCGACGTCGCCGAGGTCGACCTGCGCAGCCCGGACGTGGAGTTCCTCGACTACCAGGTGGTGCCGGTGCTCGCGCTGCTCGCGCTCACCGGCGGCACGCTCGTCACCGCGCTGTCCATCGCCGGCGACCGCGAGGCGGGGGCGTTGCGTGTCGTCGCGCTCGCGCCAACGCCGCGTGCCGCGCTCGTCGCCGGCCGGCTGCTCGGCGGGACGCTCGCCACCGCCGGTCTCGTCACGGTTGCCACGACCGGCGCGGCGCTGGCGGGGTGGCTGCACCCGCCGCCGGGCCGCTGGCCGTGGCTCGCGCTGCTGCTGCTCGCGACCACGCTCGGCTCGGTCGGCCTCGGCGTGCTCGTCGGCCTGGTCACCCGCCGCGTCACGTCCACCGCGATGCTCGGCGTCAACGTCGCCACGGCGTCGTTCCTCCTCGGCGGCGGGTTCACGACCGTGGCGTTCCTGCCGTCGTTCGTGCAGACCGTCGCGCGGGCGGTGCCGACCTACTACGCCGTCGAGGGCGTGCGCGAGGTGCTGTTCTACGAGCGGATGCCCACGCTCGGCCGCAACCTCGGCGTGCTGCTCGCCACCGCCGCCGTCTCGCTCGTCGTCGGCTCGGTCGCGCTCGCGCGGGAACGCCGGTGAGGCGCGCCGCCGTCGCGCTCCTGCTCGTCGCGACCGCGTGCGGGGGCGGGCGGGCGCAGCGGTTCAACGACCTGCCGGCCCAGGCCGCGACCGCCCCCGCGACCGCGCCCGCCGCGCCGGAGCGGGGATCGTCCGACCTGCGCGTCACCGGCGCGTTCACCGCCGCCGCCACGCGCGACCTCCAGTGCTCGTACACGCGCGACGACTTCTTCGTCCGCGGCGACCTCGGCCAGTTCGACGGCGTGCCCGTCTACCTCAGCCTCAACGTCGAGAAGTACCGCGGCCCCGGCCGGTACGCCGGCGTCACGCAGGTGCTGCTGCGCCGCATCTCCGACGACAGCAGCGTCTACGCCTCCTGGTACGGCGGCACCGCCACCGCGACCGTGCGCCCCGCCGGCGGCGGCGCGGACGTCGAGGTGAGCGTGCTGGCGCCGGAGGCCGGCACCCAGGCGGCGGGCGAGGTCACGATCGCCGGTCACGTCGGCTGCCTCGGCAAGCCCACGCCGGGCACCGGCTGACGCGGGCCGAGCAGAATGGGTCCATGGACCCGACCTCGTTCTCCGTCCCCGGCGCCGCCCCCGCCAAGCCGAGCCGCCCGAACGTCATCGACGTCACCGAGGCGACGTTCGCGCAGGAGGTCGTCGAACGCAGCCGCCAGGTGCCGGTCGTCATCGACCTGTGGGCCGAGTGGTGCGCGCCGTGCCGGCAGCTCGGCCCGGTGCTCGAACGCCTCGCCGCCGAGGGCGGCGGGTCGTGGGTGCTGGCGAAGGTCGACGTCGACGCCAACCCGCGCATCGCGCAGGCGTTGCAGGTGCAGGGCATCCCCGCGGTCAAGGCGGTGGTGGGTGGCGAGCTGGTGGACGAGTTCACCGGCGCGCTGCCGGAGGCGCAGGTGCGGCAGTGGCTGGAACGCCTCGGCGTCGGCGGCGACCCGGCCGCCGCGCAGGGCGACGAGCGGGTGGCCGCGGCCCTGGCGGCGGAACGCCGCGGCGACCTGGACGGCGCGTACGACGCGTACCGGGCGGTGCTCGCCGACAAGCCCGGCGACGCCGACGCCCGCGGCGGCGTCGCGCGGATCGACCTGGTGCGCCGCGCGCGGCTGCACGACGAGGCGGCCGTGCGCGCCCGCGCCGAGGCGGCGCCGGACGACGTCGAGGCGGCGCTCGCGGTCGCCGACCTGGACCTGGTGCGCGGGCGGGTGCGGGAGGCGTTCGCCCGGCTGGTCGACCTGGTCCGCCGCACCGGCGGCGCCGAGCGGGACCGGGCGCGGACGCACCTGGTCGGGCTGTTCGAGGCGCTGCCGCAGGACGACCCGGCGGTGGTCAGCGCGCGGCGGGACCTCGCGAGCGCTCTGTTCTGACCGCGTCGACCACGCGGCGCAGCAGCGGGTCGTCGCCGAGGTCGTCGAGGAGGCGGGGGAGCGGCAGCCGCCAGTTCGGGTACTCGTCGCGGGTGCCCGGCATGTTCGGTTGGCGCGGGTCGCCGAGCGCGTCGCCGAGCGCGACCGCGACGAGCAGCGACGGCGTGCGCGCCACGAACGCGTGCATCGCCACGACCAGCTCGTCCTCCGCCGGGTCGTCGCCCACCAGCCCCTCCGCGCGCAGCAGCGCGAGCACGCGCGCGCGGTCCGCGTCGTTGGACTCCCGCTGCTCCTCGACCGGCCGGCCGAGCAGCCCGAGCTCCGCCTGCACCGCCAGCGACGCGTCGGTCCAGAAGCCGCGCGCGGTCGGAAGGTCGTGCGTCGTCACCGACGTGAACGCCGGCTCCGGGTACTCCGCCGCCCGGCCGTCCTCGAACCACAGCACCGCCGAGCCGAGGATGCCGTTGTCCCGCAACGTCTCGGGCACGCCGGGCTCCACCGTCCCGAGGTCCTCCGCGACGGCGACCGCACCGGCGGCGTGGCACTCGTACGCGAGGATGCCGAGCAGCGCCTCGGCGTCGTAGCGCACGTAGGTCCCCTCGGCGGGCGACAGCCCGTCCGGCACCCAGAACAGCCGGAACAGCCCCATCGCGTGGTCGATCCGGATGCCGCCGCCGTGCGCCAGCGTGGCGCGCACCAGGTCGCGGAACGCCGCGTACCCGCTGGCGCGCAAGCGATCCGGCCGCCACGGCGGCAGCCGCCAGTCCTGGCCCTTCTGGTTGAACGAGTCCGGGGGCGCGCCGACCGTCATCCCGTGCGCGAGCACGTCCTGCTGCGCCCACGCGTCGGCGCCGCCGGGGTCGCAGCCGACGGCGAGGTCGTGGATCAGCCCGACCGGCATGCCGGCCTCGCGGGCGCAGCGCTGCGCCTCGGCGAGCTGCTCGGCGCAGAGCCACTGCAGCCACGCGTGGAACGTCACCCGCTCGGCCATCGCCTCGCGCGCCGCCGCGACGTCCGGCGCGTCCGGGCGGCGCAGCCCCTCCGGCCACTCCTGGTACGGCCCCCGGTGCCGCTCGGCCAGCGCCGACCAGACCGCGAAGTCCTCCAGCGCCCGCCCCTGCGCGGCGCGGTACTCCGCCAGCGCCCGCCGCCGGGCCGGCGCGTCGACGGCGAACAGCAGCTCCAGCGCGCGCGACTTCGCCCGCCAGACGGCGTCGCGGTCGATGCGCTCGGCGTCGTTGAGCGCCCGCGCCTCGGAGCCGAGCCGCAGCACCTCCGCGCGCTGCTCCGGCGCGAGCAGGCCGAGCTCCGGCAGCTCCTCGACGGCGAGGTAGAGCGGGTTCGCGAACCGCCGCGACGCCGGGAAGTACGGCGAGTCCTCCTGCGGCAGCCCCGGCGCGGCGGCGTGCAGCGGGTTCACCAGCAGGAAGCCGGCGCCCTCGTCGGCCGCGCTCCACCGGGCCAGCCGCGCCAGGTCCCCCAGGTCGCCCATGCCCCACGAGCAGCGCGAGCGGACGCCGTAGAGCTGCACCATCCACCCCCACGACCGGGGCGGGGTGGGGCAGCGGCGCGGCGCGACGAGCAGCCCGTCGTACTCGCCGACCTCGCGCCCGCCCGCCTCCGGCGACCCCTCGCGCACCACCCGCAACGGCGGCTCCTCGCGCGACGGCGGCCCGTCCGCCTCCATCGCGTCGAGCACCCGCCGGACCGTCTCCTCCGGCACCCGCTTCGGGTTGCCGGCCCAGTCCTCGTACGTCGTGGCGACGCCGTGCGCGGCGGCGAGGTCGTCGAGGTTCACGAGCGGACGATAGCGACGGCCTCGTCCCGCAGGACGACGTCGCCGGGCGCGTCGACGCGCCCGCCGGACAGGTCGGCCACGACCGTCAGCGGCCCGCGCCGCACCGTCAGCACCGTGCCGTCGACGTCCACCTCCGCGAACGACCCGTCCCGCAACGCCGGCTCGTCGCGGCGCAGCGCCAGCAGCCGGCGGTGCCAGTCGAGCAGCTCGGCGTGTACCGGCTCGGGGATCTCCTCCCAGCGGAGCCTGGAGCGTTCGAACGTCGCCGGGTCCTGCGGGTCGGGCACGTCGTCGGGGTCCCAGCCGAACGCGCGGAACTCCTCGCGCCGCCCCTTCCGCACCGCGTCCGCGAGGCCGGCGTCCTCGTGGTCGGTGAAGTACTGCCAGGGCGTCGAGGCGCCCCACTCCTCGCCCATGAACAGCATCGGCACGAACGGCGCCGTCAGCACCAGCGCGGCGGCCACCTTGAGCAGCGGCGGCGGCAGCAGGTGCGAGGAGCGTTCGCCGGCGGCGCGGTTGCCGACCTGGTCGTGGTCCTGGAGGTAGCCGAGGAACGCCGTCGCCGGCAGCCCCACGACCGGTCGCCCGTGCCGGCGGCCCCGGTACGCCGCGTGCTGCCCGTCGTAGACGTAGGCGCCGCGCAGCGCCTTCGCGACCTGCTCGACCGGGCCGAAGTCGGCGTAGTAGCCGTCCCGCTCGCCGGTCAGCGCGGCGTGCAGCGCGTGGTGGAAGTCGTCGCTCCACTGCACGTCGCAGCCGAGGCCGTTGCGTTCGCGCGGCGTCACCACGCGCGGGTCGTTGAGGTCGCTCTCGGCGATCACGAAGCCGTACGGCTCGGCCGCCGCGGTGATCTCCTCGAGCAGGTGCGTGGCCGACTGGTCGAAGATCGCGTGCACGGCGTCGAGCCGCAGCCCGTCGCAGTGGTAGTCGCGCAGCCACATCAGCGCGTTGTCCACGACGAAGCGGCGGACCTCGTCGCTACCGGCGTCGTCGTAGTTGACCGCCGGCCCCCACGGCGTGCGGTAGCGGTCGGTGAAGTACGGGCCGAACCGGCCGAGGTAGTTCCCGGCCGGGCCGAGGTGGTTGTAGACCACGTCCATGACCACGCCGAGGCCGGACGCGTGGCAGGCGTCGACGAACGACTTCAGCCCGTCCGGCCCGCCGTACGCGTCGTGCACGGCGTACAGGTCGACGCCGTCGTACCCCCAGCCGTGCCGGCCGGAGAACGCGGTGACCGGCAGCAGCTCGACCACGTCGACGCCGAGCGTCACGAGGTGGGGGAGCCGCGCGATCGCCGCGCTGAACGTCCCGTCCGGCGTGAACGTCCCGACGTGCAGCTCGTAGACCACGCTGTCCCGCAGCGGCTTCGCGCGCCAGCCGCCGTCGGTCCAGGTGAACGCCGCGTGGTCGATCGTGCGCGACGGCCCGTGGACGCCGTGCGGCTGCCACGGCGAGCGCGGGTCGGGCAGCACCTCGTCGTCGCCGTCGAGCACGAAGCCGTAGTCGGTGCCGGGCGGCAGCGCGCGGCCGTGCCACCAGCCGCCGTCGCCGCGCGCCAGCTCCTCGCGCCGCCCCTCCGCGTCCAGCTCGACGCGTTCGGCGAACGGCGCCCACACCGCGATGCCCGTGTCCACGCCGCTCTCCCTGCCCCGCGGGCGCCGGAGCAACCGTGGCGGGCGGGAGCGTCAGCTCACGACGACGGTGTGCGTCGCGGTGCAGTCCTGCCAGTTGTAGCCGGTCGGGCCCTTGGTGCAGCTCGCGGGCGTCGGGTCCTGGTACGGCCACATCGACATCGCGACGGTGACCGTGTAGACGCCGGCGGGCGCGCCGGCCGCCGTGCAGCTCGTGCTGATCGTGTAGGTGCTGCCGAGGTTCCCGTTGCCGCCGTAGCAGAGCTCCACCGCGCTGCCGTAGCGCAGGTACACCTGGAGGCTGACGTTCTGCACCTGCCCGCCGTAGCTGACCTGGCCGCAGGTCGCGGTGCTGCTGACGCGGATCGTGAACAGCGTCGGCCCGCCCGACCTCGTGACCGTCGTCGTCGGGTAGCAGGGCGAGAAGTTGTCGCTGAACGTCTCGGCGAACGCCGGCGAGGCGGCGACCGCGACGAGCGCGGTGGCGGGGACGAGGACCGCCGCGGCGCGGCGCAGGGAACGGAGCATGACAACCCCCGAAGGTCGGTGACCGGAGTGCGCATCATGGGACCGGGCGAACCGGCCGTAAAGGGAGGTACCGGAGCGCGTTACGTGCGGGCGAGCAGCGCGACGGGGAACCGCGCGAACAGCTCGCCGACCGGCACCGGCCCGCCGTCGAACGTCTCGCCGGTGAGCACCCCGCCCCACCCCTTCGGCGGCAGCCAGACGGTCGTGTCCTTCCAGTCGTCCACCGGCACCGAGAGGCGCGGCACGACCGTCACGACCTCGCCGCCGCGCGCGAACGCGACGACCCGGTCGGCCCACCCGCCCTCGACGCGCAGCGGCTCGTACGCGCCGGCGAACGCCCGCGGGCGTTCGCGCCGCAGCCGCAGCGCGCGGGAGACGACGAGCAGCTTCGGCAGCCCCTCGGCGGCGCGCTCGCCGACCTCCTCCACGGTCATGTCGTCCAGCGAACGCAGCAGCCGCTCGCGCAGCGCGTAGTCGACCGGGCGGCGGTTATCGGGGTCGACCAGCGACAGGTCCCACAGCTCGCTGCCCTGGTACACGTCGGGCACGCCGGGCATGGTGAGCTGCACCAGCTTCTGCGCGAGCGACGCGGTCCAGCCGTGCGGCACCAGCGGCGCGACGAACGCCTCCAGGTCGGCGACGAACTCCTCGTCCGCGAGCACCGCGCGCACCCACGCCGCGACCGCCTCGTCGTACGCCGGGTCCGGGTCGACCCACGACGTGTCCTGCTTCGCCTCGCGGCTCGCCTTCTCCGCGTACGCGAGCGCGCGGTCGACCGGCAGCGGCCACGCGCCGACGAACGTCTGGTACAGCAGGTACTCGAGGTTCGCGTCGGGCCGGCCATCCGTCTTGTGCCGCGCGTTCATCGCGGTCCAGCGGCGGACCGCCGCGCCCCACTCCTCGGGCACCTCCGACAGCAGCGCGATCCGCGCGCGGACGTCCTCGCTGCGCTTGGTGTCGTGCGTCGACAGCGCCGTTAGCCCGAACGGCGCCTCCTCCTGCCGCCGCGCGCACGCCGCGTGGAACTCCTCGACCGTCGTGCCGAACCGCCCCGGCGAGCCGCCGACCTCGTTCAGCGCGACCAGCCGGTGGTAGCGGTAGAACGCCGTGTCCTCCAGGCCCTTGGCCATCGCCGGGCCGCTCACCTGCTGGAACCTCGTCGCGAACGCCGGGTGCGTGCCGTTGAGCACGTAGCCGGCGAGCCGGCCGAACGGCTCGCGCAGGTCCGGCCGCCGCGCCGACGCCGCCGCGACCGCGCGCGCCATGACCGCGCGGTCGACGTCCGAGACCGGCGACCCGGCGGTCGTGTAGGTGCGGTACACGTCGAGCGCGACGAGCAGCTCCACGATCGCCTCGCGCGGCTCGCTCGGCACCAGCCGGTGCAGCCACTCGACCTCGGCGCCGAGGATCGTCGTCAGCACCAGCCGCTTCGACTCCTCCACGACCGTCTCGAAGTCGGTCTCGGCGCCGGTGACCTCGCCGTAGAGGCGGGTCAGCGCCGCCTCGCCGGCCGGGTCCACGAACAGCGCCGACAGCTCGGCCAGCGCGTCGTAGCCGGTCGTGCCCGCCGCGTGCCAGCCCGGCGGCAGCGCCTCGCCCGGCTCGAGGATCTTCTCGACCAGCGTCCAGACGCCGCCCGTCTCACCCGCCAGGCGGGCGAGGTACGCCTCGGGGTCGGCCAGCCCGTCCGGGTGGTCGATCCGCAGCCCGGTCACGACGCCGTCGCGGACGAGCGCGAGCACCAGCGCGTGCGACTCGGCGAAGACCCGCTCGTCCTCCACCCGCAGGCCCGCGAGCGTCGTCACGTCGAAGAACCGCCGGTAGTTCAGGTCCCGCGCCGCCCGCCGCCAGTGCTCCGGCAGGTAGTGCTGGCGTTCCAGCAGGTCGCCGACCGGCTCGTCGTCCTCGCGCGCGGTCCCGGGCGCCACGGGCCAGACGTGCTCGTGGTAGCGCAGCACGTCGCCGTCGCGCACGATGTCGCCGTCCGCGAGCACCTGCGCCAACGGAGCGCCGAGCACCGGCAGCAGGATCCGGCCGCCGTGCCGCGACCAGTCCACGTCGAACGCCCGCGCGTACCGGCTGTCCCGCCCGTGCCGCAGCACGTCCCACCACCAGGCGTTCGCCTCGGCGGGCGGGGCGACGGAGACGTGGTTCGGCACGACGTCGAGCAGCAGCCCGAGCCCGGCTTCCCGCAACGCCGCGTGCAGCGCGTCCAGCGCCGCGCGACCACCGGCCTCGTCGT
This sequence comes from Mycobacteriales bacterium, assembly GCA_035714365.1. Lineage (GTDB taxonomy): Bacteria > Actinomycetota > Actinomycetes > BP-191 > BP-191 > BP-191. The sequence continues at coordinate 44,622 of DASTMB010000098.1, forward strand.
CGATCGAGTCGTGGTCGAGCACGTCGTAGCCGTGCGTGCTGCCCTCCGTCGACCGCAGCAGCGGCGACGTGTAGAGGTCGCCGGCGCCGAGGTCGCGCAGGTACGGCACGACGCGCGCCGCCTCGGACAGCGGGAACGCCGCGTTGACCTGCACCCGGTACGTGCTCGACGGGACCCGCATCTAGAACGCCTTCTTCAGCACGACGACGCTGCGCGCCTCCACCTGCACCTGGGACCCCGGCTTGGCCCGGCGCTCCTCCGGCCCCGGCACCGGGGCCGCCGTGTCCACCACGACCTCGAACGCCTCGCCGAAGTCGCCCTGCGGCAGCGTGAACTCGATCGGCTCGTAGTGGGCGTTGAACAGCAGGAAGAACGAGTCGTCGACGATCCGCTCGCCGCGCGCGTCCGGCTCCGGGATCGCGTCGCCGTTGAGGTAGACCATCAGCGACTTCGCGAAGCCCGACTCCCAGTCGCCCTCGTCCATCGTCGTGCCGTCCGGCGCGAACCACGCGATGTCCGCGACGTCGCTGCCGCGCAGCGGCCGGCCCTGGAAGTACCGCCGCCGCCGGAACACCGGGTGCTCCCGGCGCAGCGCCGTCACGCGGCGGGTGAAGTCGAGCAGCACGTCGTGCTCGCGCGCCGCCTCCCAGTCGTACCAGGAGAGCTCGTTGTCCTGGCAGTACGCGTTGTTGTTGCCGCGCTGGGTGCGGCCGATCTCGTCGCCGCCGAGGATCATCGGGATGCCCTGCGACAGCAGCAGCGTCGTGAGGAAGTTGCGCTTCTGCCGCTCGCGCAGCTCGGCGACGTCGTGGTCGTCGGTCTCGCCCTCCGCGCCGTGGTTCCACGAGCGGTTGTGGCTCTCGCCGTCGTTGTTGCCCTCGCCGTTCGCCTCGTTGTGCTTCTCGTTGTACGAGACCAGGTCGTGCAGCGTGAACCCGTCGTGCGCGGTGACGAAGTTCACCGACGCGTACGGCCGCCGCCCGTCCGACTCGTACAGGTCGCTGGAGCCGGTGAGCCGCGACGCGAACTCCGCCAGCGTGGCCGGCTCACCGCGCCAGTAGTCGCGCACCGTGTCGCGGTACTTGCCGTTCCACTCGGTCCACAACGGCGGGAAGTTGCCGACCTGGTAGCCGCCCGCGCCGACGTCCCACGGCTCCGCGATCAGCTTCACGCGCGAGACCACCGGGTCCTGCTGCACCAGGTCGAAGAACGCGCTCAGCCGGTCGACGTCGTAGAACTCCCGCGCCAGCGTCGCCGCCAGGTCGAAGCGGAACCCGTCCACGTGCATCTCGGTCGCCCAGTAGCGCAGCGAGTCCATGATGAGCTGGAGCACGATCGGGTGCCGCACCCGCAGGCTGTTGCCGGTGCCGGTGTAGTCCATGTAGTAGCGCGGGTCGTCCTCGACCAGCCGGTAGTACGCGGCGTTGTCGATGCCGCGGAACGACAGCGTCGGGCCGTCGTGGTTGCCCTCCGCGGTGTGGTTGTAGACGACGTCGAGGATGACCTCGATGCCGGCCTCGTGCAGCGCCTTCACCATGGACTTGAACTCCTGCACCTGCTGCCCGCCGGTGCCGGACGCGGCGTAGCCCTGGTGCGGCGCGAGGAAGCCGATCGTGTTGTAGCCCCAGTAGTTCCGCAGTCCGCGCTCGACCAGGTAGTGGTCCTGTACGTACTGGTGCACCGGCAGCAGCTCGACCGCCGTCACGCCGAGCGAGGTGAGGTGCTCGATCGCGGTCGGGTGCGCCAGCCCCGCGTACGTGCCGCGCAGCTCGTCCGGGATGCCGGGGTGGCGCTTGGTGAAGCCGCGGACGTGCGTCTCGTAGACGATCGTGTCGGCGTACGGCGTGCGCGGCGGCCGGTCGTTGGCCCAGTCGAAGAACGGGCTGACGACGACCGACTTCATCATGTGCGGCGCGGAGTCGTCGTCGTTGCGCTGCTCGTGGTCGGCGAACCGGTACGGGAACAGCGCCTCGTCCCAGTCGATCTCCCCGTCGACGGCCTTCGCGTACGGGTCGAGCAGCAGCTTGCTGGGGTTGCACCGGTGGCCCCGCGCCGGGTCGTACGGGCCGTGCACGCGGTAGCCGTAGCGGGTGCCGGGGCCGACGTTCGGCAGGTAGCCGTGCCAGACGAACGCGTCGACCTCGCGCAGCTCGACCCGCGTCTCGGGGCCGTCGTCGGCGAACAGGCAGAGCTCGACCCGCTCGGCGACCTCGGAGAACAGCGCGAAGTTGGTACCGCTGCCGTCGAACGTGGCCCCGAGCGGGTACGGCTGACCGGGCCACACCTGCATGACGGCGGCCTACCCCACCCGGGCGCCCCTCCAACCCGGGCGGCCGGGACGGGCGCTACTTCTCGTTCTGCGTGTAGAGCGCCCAGGCGCCGTTGCGGAACACGCTCATGCCGAGGTGCATCTTGCCGCGCTTGTCGAGGCGCACCATCTCGAACTCCGGCGTCGTCTGCCGGCCCTCGTAGACCGGCTTGGTGGTGGTGTTGCCGGTCTCGATCGTCGGCTTGCCGGACGAGGAGAGGCTGACCTTCGCGTAGGAGAAGTACCACGGCGAGTCGGTGCGGTCGGTCGCGGCGGGGTCCGGGCTGCCGAGCCAGACGACGGCCGCGTGACCCTTCGCGCCACCGGCGACCCACGGCGCGACGCCGACCTTGCCGGGGTTGAGCGCGACCGGCTTGCGCCAGGTCTTCCCGCCGTCGGCGGAGGACGTGTACGAGACGGGATTGCCCTTCGCCGCCGGGGCGCACCAGACGACGTGCAGGATGCCGCCCGCGTCGAGCCCGATCGCCGGGTAGATCGACGTCGTCTCCTTCGGGATCGACGCGACCAGCGTGGAGTTCCAGGTCTGGCCGCCGTCGTGGCTGCGGGCGACCCAGATCGACGCCGGTGCGTCGTTGACCGACACGGCGCCGCTCGTGCGGCGGGAGTAGACGAGCGTGAGGTCGTTGCCGTTGGGGGCGACGACGAAGTTGCCCTCCCACGTGTACAGGCCGCTCGGCAGCGCCGTCGTGATCGGCACCGCCGGGGTGAACGTCTGGCCGTAGTCGGTCGACTTCATGAACCACATGGCGGCCGGCGTGCAGCACTGGAGGTCCTGGTAGGAGACGTAGAGCGTCCCCTTCTTGCCGCCGACGAGCCACGGCCGGTCGATGACCGGGGAGGTGCCGGACACGGCGGTGCCCTGCCAGGTCTCGCCGCGGTCGGTGCTGTGGCCGATCGAGAGGTTGCCGAGCCAGGTGTCGGCCGTGTACATCGTGCCGCCCGCGTCGTACGCGACGTCGCAGTCGCCGCCCTCGAACGCCGCCTGGCGGCTGTCGACGGTGCCCTCGACGCGGATCGGCTTCCACTTGTGGCCGCCGTCGTTGGTGACGTGGAAGTACGACTGCCCGTCGAACACGTCCGGCACGCCGGACGGGTCGCAGACGAACTGCCGCCGCGAGTCGGTCGGGTCGATGGCCAGGCTGGTCTCGCGGGACGCCTGCTGGGCGTGCACGAGGACCGGCTTCTCCCAGGACGTGCGCGGGGCGGCCTGGGTGGGCACGGCGAGCACGGCGGCGCCGGCCGCGGCGAGCGCGGCGGCGGCCCAGCGGGCGGTGGCGAGACGGGACACGGGCTCTCCTGGGGGCGGGGGACACCTACCGGAGGGCTTCCACCCGGCGCGGGTGATTCCTGCCCGGACCGTCCGGGCAGCCACCGCTGCCCGATCGGGCAGGACCGTGGCGCGTTGAGTCCCCGTGGAGTGCACGGGGAGCCGCCGGGTGGAGGGTGCCGGTCGGGCAGGCGGGCTGCCCGATCGTGAAGCCGGAAGGCGCCCCGATGGACCGCATCTCCGTCTACGTCTGCGCCACCGACCCCGTCTCGCGGGCCGGCGTGGCCAGCCAGCTCCGCCCGCGGCCCGAGGTGGAGGTGGTCGACCACGAGGGGGAGCCGGACGCGCACCCGGCCCGGACGGCGGTCGTCGTCGCCGACTCGGTGGACGAGGACACCGTCCGGCTGCTGCGCCGGGTGCAGCGCTCCGGCTGCCGCACGGTGCTCGTGCCGACGCGGGTGGACGACGCCGGGCTCGCCGCCGCCGTCGAGGCCGGCGTCGCCGGGCTGGTCCGCCGCGCCGACGCGACGCCCGAACGCCTCGCCCGCGCCGTCTGCGCCGCCGGCCGCGGCGAGGGCACGGTGCCGCCGGACCTGCTCGGGCGGCTGCTCGACCAGGTCGGCAAGCTCCAGCGCCAGGTGCTCCACCCGCGCGGGCTGACGTTCACCGGGCTGGCGACGCGGGAGATCGAGGTGCTGCGCCTGGTCGCCGACGGCTACGACACCGCCGAGATCGCGCGGACGCTGTCCTACTCCGAGCGCACCGTGAAGAACGTCCTGCACGACGTCACCACCCGCCTGCACCTGCGCAACCGGTCGCACGCCGTCGCGTACGCCCTGCGCCAGGGCCTGATCTGACGCGGGGGCGGCGGTGATCTACGAGGTCGACGACTCGCTGCGCGCGCTGATCCGGGCGCAGGCGTTGCAGGGCACCGACGTGGACGTGGTGTTCGACGCTCCGACGAAGGACTGGGCGGCCCGGCGCAACGAGCCGACCGTGAACCTGTTCCTCTACGACATCCGCGAGGACCTGCGCCGCCGCCAGCGCGGCCTGGTCAACGAGTACGACGGCGCCGCCGTGCGCGCCCGCCACCAGCCGCCGCAGCACTTCAAGCTGTCGTACCTGATGACCGCGTGGACGCAGCGCCCGGAGGACGAGCACCGGCTGCTCTCCGCGCTGCTCTACTGCTTCCTCGCCAACGGCACGCTGCCGCCCGACCTGCTGCCGGAGTCGGTGCGCGATCCCGACTACCCCGTGTCGATGACGGTCGGCCTGCCGCCGCCGGAGGACCGGGCGTTCGCCGACGTCTGGTCGGCGCTGGGCGGCGAGCTGAAGCCGTCGCTGGACCTCGTCGTCACGGTGCCGGTCGACGGCGCCCGCCGCTACCCGGCCGGCCCGCCGGCCCGCGAGGGGCTGGCCGTCGGGGTCGCCGACACCGGCGGCGAGCGCGCCGACCCGGCCCGCCGCCAGGCCGGCCCCGCGCGGCTCGCGCCGCCCGGCGAGCCCGGCACGGACGAGGACGGCGAGCCGCTCGTGCCGGACGGCGTCGAGGTCGGGCCGTTCGGGCGGTTCCTCACCCGAGGGCAGCGGTGAGCGACGACGCGGGGCTCGCGTACCTGCTCGCCCGGCTCGCGGTGGTCGAGTCGCGGGTGCGCCGCGCCGTGCTCGACCGCCGGGCCGAGGACCCGAACCCGGACGACCCGTTCCGCGGCCTCTACCTCACCGAGGAGACGGTCGAGGCGCTGCTCGCCGCGGCCCGCGCGCCGCTCGCGCCCGACCCGGTCGAGGAGCGCGCGCTCGCGGCCGCCGAGGCAGCCGCCGACGAGGCCGAACGCGCCGGGGCCGACGTGCGGCTGCGCCGGCTGGCCCGCGACCTGGGGCTCGCGGCATTCGACGTCGAGGTGCTGCTCGTGGCGCTGCTGCCGGACGTGGACGCGCGGTTCGAGCCGCTGCTCGGCTACCTCAACGACGACGTCACCCGCCGCCGCGCCACCATCGGCGTGACGCTCGCGCTCTGCGGCGTGCCGGACGCGGCGGCGCCCGCGCGGGCGAGGTTCGGGGCGGCGGCGCCGCTCGTCGCCGGCGGCCTGCTCGCGGTCGAGGACACCGAACGCCCGCTGCTGTCGCGCGCGCTGCGCGTACCGGACCGGGTGACCGCGCACCTGCTCGGCGACGACCGGCCCGACCCGGCGCTGCTCGACGTGCTCCTGCCCGAGCCGCCCGCGCTCGACGTGCCCGCGAGCCCGCTCGCCACGGCGTTGCGGGCGGGGGTGCGGCTCGCCTACCTGCGCGAGGCCGTCGGCGGCGGCGGCCCCGCGACCGCCTGCGCCGCCGCCCGCGCCGTCGGCCGGCCCGCGCTCGTGGTCGACCTGCGCCGGCTGGCCCGCGCGGCCGACCCGGCCGCCGTCGCGGCGACCGCCGTCCGCGAGGCGCGGCTCACCGGCGCCGTGCTCGTCGCGGCGCCGCTCGACGCGGTCGCCGACGACGCGCCCGCGGCGTTGCGGCTGCTCGCGGACGCGGAGGCGGCCGTCGTCCTCTGCGGCACCGGCGCGTGGGACCCGGCGTGGGGCAGCGACCAGCCGCTGCTGCTCGAGGTGGACCCGTTGCGGGCGGCGCACCGGTCCGCGCTGTGGCGCGGGCTGCTCGCCGACCTGCCGGACGGCGTCGACCCCGGCTCGGCGACCGCGCAGTTCGTGCTGTCGCCGGAGCAGGTCGCCCGCGCCGCCCGGTCCGCGCGGCTGCGCGCGGCGGCGGCGGACGGGCCGGTCACCGTCGACGACCTCCGCCACGGCGCCCGCGCCCAGAACGCCGTCGGCCTCGAACGCCTCGCCCGCCGCATCGCGCCCGCCGTCGGCTGGGACGACCTGGTGCTGCCGCCCGCCACCGTCGCGCGGCTGCGCGAGGTGGCCGTCCGCGCGCGGCACCGCTCGCGCGTGCTGGACGAGTGGGGGATGCGCCCCGGCGGCGGGCGCGGCCGGGGCATCACGGCGTTGTTCGCGGGCGACTCCGGCACCGGCAAGACCATGTCGGCGGAGGTCATCGCCGCCGACCTCGGCCTCGACCTCTACGCCGTCGCGCTCGCCAGCGTGATCGACAAGTACGTCGGCGAGACGGAGAAGAACCTCGAACGCATCTTCACCGAGGCCGCGGGCGTCAACGCCGTGCTGCTGTTCGACGAGGCCGACGCCATCTTCGGCAAGCGGTCCGAGGTCCGCGACGCGCACGACCGCTACGCGAACATCGAGAGCGCGTACCTGCTCCAGCGGATGGAGTCGTTCGATGGGCTGGCGATCCTCGCCACCAACCTGCGCGCCAACCTCGACGACGCGTTCACCCGCCGCCTCGACGTGGTGGTCGACTTCCCCACGCCGGACGAGGAGCAGCGGCTCGCGCTGTGGGACCGCTGCCTCGGCGTCGTGCCGCGCGGGGGCGAGCTCGACCTGGCGTTCTGCGCGGAGGCGTTCGAGCTGACCGGCGGCAACATCCGTTCCGCCGCCATCACCGCCGCGTACGTCGCCGCCGAGGAGGACCGGCCGGTCACCACCACCGACCTCGTCACCGGCGTGTACCGCGAGTACCGGAAGATGGGCCGCCTCACCCTGGAATCGGAGTTCGGGCCTTACCACGCACAGGTCCGGTGAGGTTCGATGCTGTCTCCGGTGACGACGCGAAGGGGGCCGGTGTGCGCGAGTGCGCCAACTGCGGGCGGCTGAACGACGAGGACGCCGACTTCTGCGTCAACCCGGACTGCCGCGTCTACCTCGGCTGGTCGAAGCCCGGCCCGGCCACCGCCGCGCCGCCCACGCCGCCGCCGCCCGCGCCGCCGGTCCCGGACGCGCCGCCCCCGCCGGACCCGGCGCCCGCGCCGACGCCGCCCGCGCCCACCCCGCCCGCGCCCACCCCGCCGGCTCCGCCGCCGCCCACGCCGACGCCGATGCCGGCCCCGCCGGCTCCGGCACCGCCGGTGCCGCACCCGCCGCCACCCGCGCCGGTGCCGCCGCCGCCGAGCCCGCCGCCGCCCGGCCCGGTACACCCCGTGCAGCCGCCGGCCCCCCCGGTACAGCCGGCCCACGGCACGCAGCCGCCCGGGCAGCAGCCGACCGGGCAGCAGCCGCAGGCGCAGCACCAGCGCGGCGGCGTCCGCCTCCACCTCGATCCACCCGTCGCGCGCGTCGAGCCGGGCGGCAGCGTCACCGTCCGCGCCGTCGCCGAGAACACCGGCACCCGCGTGGACGAGCTGCGCGTCGACCTCACCGGCCCCGGCGCGGCGTTCGGCACGCTCGACCGCGTGTCGCTGTCGGTCTACCCGGACACGACGCAGGCGGCGACGGTGACGTTCGCGGCGGAGCGCGGGCCGCGGCCGCTCGCGGGCGACACGGCGTTCACGATCGAGGTGCGCTCGATCCTGCACCGCGACGTGCGCGCCAGCGCCGACGGCGTCGTCGTCGTGGGGCCGTTCGTGGACGTCGCGGGGCGGCTGGAGCCGGAGGCGACGCGCGGCCGCCGCCCCGGCACGCAGGCCCTCCACCTCACCAACGCCGGCAACGCCGCGGCCGACGTGGCGGTGGCGTTCGACGACCACGACGAGCTGCTGACGTTCACCCCGGAGCAGGCGCCGGTCACGGTGCCGCCGGGGGAGACGGCGCGGCTCGCGACGCGGGTCGCCGCGCCGCGCATCTGGATCGGGCGCACCAAGTCGCACCAGTTCACGGCGACCGTCACGCCGCCCGGCCGCCCGCCGGTGACCGTCAACGGCGTCCGCCACCAGAAGCCGTTCCTCCCCTGGTGGCTGCCGCTCCTGCTCGCGCTGCTCGTGGTCGGCGGCGTCGCGGTCGTCAACTACCTGAACACCGGCGAGGTGCCGCGGACCGCGCGGCTGGCCGCGGCCGCCGCGACCGGCAAGGTCGAGGACGCCGGGTTCGACGTCGGCGTCCGCAACGTCACCGACCCCACCGTCCCGAAGGGGCAGGTGGTCGGCACCGACCCGGCCGCCGGCACCAAGCTCAAGAAGGGCAGCATGGTCACGCTGCTCGTGTCGCTGGGGCGGTGCGTCGGCCCGTGCCCGGTCCCGGTGCCGGCCGTCGAGGGCGCGCCGGTCGCGGAGGCGCGCAAGCGCCTCGCGATCCGGCACCTCAAGATCGCCAACGAGACCACGGTGCCGAGCACCGAGATCGCGAAGGGGCTGGCGATCCGCACCTCGCCCGCCGCCGGCACCTCCGTCGCGCCCGGCACCGCCGTCACGCTCACGATCTCCAGCGGCCCGCCGGCCGGGGCGCCGGTCGCGATCCCGGACGTGAGCGACCAGCCGCGCCAGCAGGCGTTCAACATGCTGGTCGACAAGGGGTTCGTCGTGACCGTCGTCCAGCGCGCCGACCGCCGCGCGCCGGGCATCGCGATCGGCACCGACCCCGCCGCCGGCACCCGCCGCGCGCCGGGCTCCCCGGTGAAGCTGTTCGTGTCGACCGGCCCGCCGACGCCGACGATCTTCCGCGACGGCAACCTCCAGCTCTACTCGTTCGCGCGGTACGACCTGGACAACGGCACGCAGACCGACATCAACAGCGACCTCGTCGTGCACAGCACCGACACCGGCGACGTCGTCGACGTGGCGCCCGGGGCGACGCTGGGGCTGGCGCCGCCGGGCACGTCGTTCGACTTCGACGGGTGCCGCGACGTCACGCTCGGCACCGCGCCGGTGCGGTTCGCGGACTTCCCGGAGGGGCGCGTCATCTGCGTGCGCACCGCCCAGGGCCGCATCTCCGTCGTCTACAGCAACGGCCCGCTCGGCGACTCCGGCATGTGGGGGGTGGCGTTCAAGACGTACAACCGGGTCTGAGGTTGCCCGAACGGGCAGCGCGCGCTGCCCGTTCGGCCGCACGATGGGGCATTGCGGCCCCGCCGCCGCCGGTGCGACGGTGCGGGGGCCGCCGTTCGAGGGGAGCCACGATGCGAGCCCAGGACCACGAGCACGACCGGGACGACAGCCTCCGGCCGAAGGCGGCGCGCATCGACGCGCCCGAGTCGGACGCCCGGCTGCGGGCGGCGCTGTCCGGCCGCCTCGACGTCGCCACCCCGGACACGCTGCTGCGGGTGCAACGCGCCGCCGGCAACGCCGGCGCGTCCGCCCTCGTGCAGCGCGAGGAGGCGTCCGCCGTCGGCGACGTCGTGTCCTCCGGCGGCCACCCGCTGGACCCGGACGTCCGCGCCGACATGGAGGGGCGGCTCGGCCACGACTTCGGCGACGTCCGCGTGCACACCGACGACGGCGCGCACCGGTCCGCGCAGGCGGTCAACGCGAAGGCGTACACGGTCGGCTCGCACGTGGTGTTCCAGCGCTCGCAGTACGACCCGGCGTCCGACGCCGGCCGGATGACGCTGGCGCACGAGCTGACCCACGTCGTGCAGCAGCGCAGCGGCCCGGTCGAGGGCACCGACCACGGCAACGGCCTGCGCGTCAGCGACCCGTCCGACCGGTTCGAGCGCGAGGCGGTCGCGAACGCCGAGCGCGCGGTCGGTGGCGGGCCGGCGCCGGCCCCGGTGACCGCCGCGCCGGCCGCCGTGCAGCGGCTGGCGGACGACGACGCCGCGCCGGCGGTGCCGTTCGTGCAGCGCGCCGAGGAGGAGGAGAAGGAGGAGGAGAAGCCGGCGTAGCCGGCGACCATGCCCGCCAAGGACGGCCCGCGCGCGGCCCCGCCGCAGCGCGCGCACCGGGTGACGCCCCCGCCGCGGACCGCCGTGCGGGTTGCGCCGCACGCGCTGGCGGCGTTGCAACGCAGCGCCGGCAACGCCGCCGTCTCCCTCGCCGTGCAGCGCCTCGCCGGCGCGCCCGCCGCGCCGAAGCAGGATCCGCGGTTCGCGGCCGTCGCCGCGAAGGTGAAGCAGCAGGGCGCGAAGCTGCGGCAGCACCCGCCCGCCACGGCCGAGGCGAAGAAGGCGCAGGACGCCGCCGTCGCGCCGCCCGACGACCGCGAGGCGAAGGCCAAGGCGGCGCGCGCCGACGACATGGCCAACGCCCGCCCGGGCGGCTTCGACAAGGCGGCGTTCGTCGCGGCCGTGAAGCGCGCGGTCGCGGAGAAGGCGCCGAAGAACCTCGACGAGGCGGACAGCTTTGCCACCTCCGGCAAGGCGGGCGAGGTCAAGGCCCAGGTCGCCGGGCGGGTCACCGAGGGGAAGCAGGCCTCCGCGAAGGACATCGCCGAGCGCGCCGGACGGCCGCCCGACACCGGCGCCGTTCCGGAGAAGCCGGTCACGCCGCTCGCGCCCGAACGCCCCGTCGGCCCGTCGCCGATCGACGCCGCGAAGGCCATGCCCGCCCGCGCGCCACCGGCCGCCACCGACCTCTCCGCCCCCAAGGCGGAGACGGACCAGAAGATGGCCGAGGCGGGGGTCACCGAGGACCAGCTCGCCCGGTCGAACGAGCCGGAGTTCACCGGCGCCCTCGCCGCCAAGAAGGAGGGGGAGCAGTTCTCCGCCACCGCGCCCGCGCAGGTGCGCGCCGCGGAGGCGGCGACCCTCGCGACCGCGCAGGCCGGCGCCAAGGCGGAGACCGGCACGGGTCTCGCCGCCATGGCCGGGTCCCGGAAGACCAACCTCGGCAAGGTCGCCACCGGCAAGACCGGCACCAAGGCGCGGGACGAGCAGAAGCGCGCGGAGTTCGCGACCCACGTCAAGGGCATCTTCGACGCGACGAAGAGGGACGTCGACGTCATCCTCAACGGCCTCGACGCCGAGGTCGGCCGCCGCTTCGACGCCGGCGAGAAGGCGGCGCGCGACGCGTTCACCGCCGACCACAAGGCGCGGATGCAGCGGTACAAGGACGACCGCTACGACGGCTGGACGGGCGCGGCGCGCTGGACCGCCGACCTGTTCACCGGCCTCCCCGAGGAGGCCAACCAGATCTACGTCCTCTCCAAGCAGCTCTACGAGTCGCGCATGGAGCGGGTCATCTCCGACGTCGCCGACTTCATCGGCGCCGAGCTGACCAGGGCGAAGGCGCGGATCGCGGCCGGGCAGGCCGAGATCAAGAAGTTCGTCGCCTCGCAGCCGAAGGACCTCCAGAAGATCGCGCAGGACGCCGCGAACGAGTTCAAGGACCGGTTCGCGCAGCTCGAGTCCGACGTGGACGACAAGCAGAACGCGCTCGTCGACGACCTGGCGAGCCGCTACGTCGAGGCGCGCAACGCCGTCGACGAGGAGATCAAGGCAGCGCAGGAGGCGAACAAGGGCCTCTGGGACAAGGTCAAGGACGCCGTCGTCGGGGCCATCGAGACGATCCTCAAGCTCAAGGACATGCTGCTCGGCGTCCTCGCCCGTGCGGCCGGCGCCGTAGAGAAGATCATCAAGGACCCGATCGGCTTCCTCGGCAACCTCGTCAACGCCGTAGGCGCCGGCATCAGCGGCTTCGCCTCGCGGATCGGCGAGCACCTGAAGAAGGGGCTCCAGGCGTGGCTGTTCGGCGCGCTGGCCGAGGCGGGCATCGAGATCCCGGAGACGTTCGACCTCAAGGGGATCGTCAAGCTGATCCTGTCGATCCTGGGGCTCACCTGGGCGAACATCCGCGCGCGGATCGTCAAGGCGCTGCCCGGCGCGGAGAAGGTCATCGGCCTGCTGGAGAAGTCGGTCGAGTTCATCCAGGTCATCCTCAGCGAGGGCGTCGGCGGCCTGTGGAAGTGGATCGTCGCGAAGCTCTCCGACCTCCAGGAGATGGTGCTCGGCAAGATCAAGGAGTTCGTGATCACGAAGATCGTCACCGCCGGCATCACCTGGCTGATCTCGATGCTCAACCCGGCGGCGGCGTTCGTGAAGGCCTGCAAGATGATCTACGACGTCGTCATGTTCTTCGTGGAGAAGGCGGCGCAGATCAAGGAGTTCGTGGACGCCGTCCTCGACTCCGTGGAGTCGATCGCGAGCGGCGGCGTCGGCGCCGTCGCCGGCCTGATCGAGAACACGCTCGCGAAGATGGTGCCGGTGCTCATCGGCTTCCTCGCCAGCCTGCTCAACCTCGGCGGCATCTCCGAGAAGATCAAGTCGATCCTGAAGGCCGTCCAGAAGCCGGTCATGAACGTGGTCGACAAGCTCATCGCCGCCGCCGTCAAGGTCGGCAAGAGGCTCCTGGCCAAGCTGAAGGCCAAGGTTCAGGGCGGCGACGACTCCCCGGCAGGCAAGCAGCAACGCCTCGACAAGGGCGTGGCCGCCGCGGTCTCGGCGGTGAACCGGCTGGCCGGCGGGCCCGTCGGGCGCGCCGCGCTGGTCCCGATACTCGGTGGCATCAAGGTGCGTTACGGCCTCGTCGCGCTCGAGCCGGTCCTCCACGAGGGCCGGTGGCACGTGCATGGCGAGGTCAACCCGCGGAAGCGGAGCAAGACCAAGGCGGTCCCGCCGACCAAGGGAAGCCAGATACCGCAGGACCCGATCGCGGAGCTCGTCCAGCACCTGGGTCCGATGATGACCTCGCTCTCCAAGGCGCTCGCCTACAACTCCAAGGAGACACACGCGTTCGTGACGTTCCCCGGCAGCCCCCACCTGCACTACAAGAGCACGTCGGGCATGCATGCCGAGCAGAACTTCATCGTCGACGTGAACAACAACCTGACGAAGTACATCGACGGGCAGAAGTACAAGCCCGGCTCGACGGTTCCGGCGACCATGAGGATCAACCGCACGCCGTGTGACCACTGCGCGCGAGACCTGGCGCTCACCTTCGGCCCGAACGGGAAGGTGGCCGGACGCAGGGTGGATCTCACGATCCTCACGACGGCCTTCTACGGGCGGAAGGAGGCCCAGGACAACGAGAACGTCGTCGTCATTCCGGCCAGCACGCCCCGGGTACTGGCCGACATGCGCGCGCAGGGCGTGAAGATGGGGCCGTGGGACATCTGGAGCGTCATCGAGGCGCAGGCGGCCGATCCCCGGCTGGCGGAGCTGAAGAACGAGACGGCGGGGAACCTCGCCGTCCACAGCCGGCTGCAGGGAATGCTCGACGAGGTCGCGCGCCTGATGGCGGAGCCGAGGTGGGAGCCGGTGCGTTCGAGGCGCTGACCGCCGTGCGCGGGAAGGGCGGATCGGGCGTACTTTCGGGCAGCGCACCGCGCCTGCGTCGCTGACCGGGAGGGCGTTCCCGCCCGCCCGGCGCGGCGGCACGCTGCCTCTCGACGAGTTCCGACGTCGAGGAGGCGCCGTGCCCACCTACCTGTCACCGGGCGTGTACGTCGAGGAGGTCGACTCCGGCTCCCGCCCCATCGAGGGCGTGGGGACGGCCGTCGCGGCGTTCGTCGGCTTCGCCGACCGCGGGCCGTTCGACCAGGCCACCCTGGTCACCAACTGGAGCCAGTTCACGCAGACGTTCGGCGACTTCGTCGAGGGCACCTACCTCGCGCACGCCGTCTACGGCTACTTCGCCAACGGCGGCGGCGCGGCGTACATCGTCCGCGTCGGCGAGGACGGCGGCGGCGGGGACGCCGCGCCGAAGGCGCTGCCGGCGGGCGCGCGGGAGGCGGCGCTCGGCGGCTACCGGATCACCGAGCTGCCCGAGGCGGGCGCGCGGGGCGACATCACGGTCGAGGTCGGACCGCCGAAGCCCGCGGAGGGGGTGACGCCCGCGGAGGACGCGTTCAGCCTCACGATCAAGGTCGGCGGCAAGGCGCAGGAGACGTTCGACTACGTCACGACGAAGCGCGGCAAGGAGAACGTCGTCACGGTCGTCCGCGCGAGCTCGAAGCTGATCGGGATCGAGGAGACGGCGACGGGCGCGGCGCTGGCCCGGCCGGAGGCGGGCGCGGTGACGCTCGCCGCGCCGCCCGCGGTGCCGGCGCTGCCGGACCGCGTCTCCGCCGACGACTACGTCGGCGACGTGGCCGAGCGCACCGGCTTCTCCGGGCTCGAAGCGATCGACGAGATCACGATGGTCGCGGTGCCGGACCTGATGAGCGCCTACCAACGCGGCGCGATCGACCTCGACGGCGTCCAGGCGGTGCAGCTCGCGATCATCGCCCACTGCGAGCAGGCCGGCGACCGGATGGCGATCCTCGACGCGCCCCCCGGCCTGGCGCCGCAGCAGGTGAAGGAGTGGCGCACCGAGAAGGCCGGCTACGACTCGAAGTACGCGACGCTCTACTACCCGTGGATCACGGCGTTCGACCCGGCCACGAAGAAGAACGTCTCGATCCCGCCGAGCGGCCACGTCGCCGGCATCTGGGCCCGCAACGACGACACGCGCGGCGTGCACAAGGCCCCCGCGAACGAGGTGGTGCGCGGCGCGATCTCGCTCGACACGCAGCTCACCAAGCCCGAGCACGACCTGCTCAACCCGCTCGGCGTGAACTGCATCCGCGCGTTCCCCGGCCGCGGTATCCGGGTGTGGGGCGCGCGCACGCTGTCCTCCGACGCCGAGTGGAAGTACCTCAACGTCCGGCGGCTGTTCAACTACCTCGAGGAGTCCATCCTCGACGGCACCCAGTGGGTGGTGTTCGAGCCCAACGACGACGCGCTGTGGGCGCGCATCCGCCGCACCATCGCGGCGTTCCTGATCAACGAGTGGCGCAAGGGCGCGCTGTTCGGGCTGACGCCGGACGAGGCGTTCTACGTCAAGTGCGACCGCGAGACGAACCCGGCCGAGGGCATCGACGCCGGCCAGGTCGTCTGCGAGGTCGGCATCGCGCCGGTGAAGCCGGCGGAGTTCGTGGTGTTCCGGCTGGCGCAGTTCTCCGGTGGCACCAGCCTCGTCAGCGAGTGAGCCGCGCGAGCGGGAACGGAAGGTAGGGACGCATGGCACTCCCCGAAATGGACACCACCGTCGGTCACTCGTTCGGCATCGAGATCGACGGCGTCGTCATCAAGCAGATCTCGGAGGTGTCCGGCCTGAAGATGGAGCAGGACGTCATCGAGCTGAAGCAGAACACGCCGGACGGCAAGTACGTCGTCAAGAAGCTGCCCGGCCGGTTCAAGGCCGGCGAGGTGACGCTGACCCGCGGCCTCACCGGCGACAACTCGTTCGAGAAGTGGGTCAAGGACAGCCGGTTCGGCAAGATGGGCGCGGCCCGCAAGGGCGGCGCGATCATCGTGTACGACTACGAGGGCAACGCGATCAAGCGCTACAAGCTCACCAACGCGTGGCCGAAGTCGCTGGAGATCGGCACCCTCAAGGCCGGCGACACGAGCGTGCTCACCGAGAAGCTCGTCGTCACCTACGAGAGCCTGGAAGTCGAGTGATCCGCCGCGCCACCGCGCTGCTCGACGCCGACGAGCGGCCGGCCGTCGTGGAGGCCGGCGCGGCGCGGCGCGAGCCGGCGCTGCGGACGGAGTTCCCGTTCGTGCTGCCCCGCGGGTACGTCGACGCCGCCGGCACCGTCCACCGCGACGGCGTGATGCGGCTGGCGACCGCGCGCGACGAGCTGCTGCCGTTGCGGGACGACCGGGTCCGCGAGAACCCGGCGTACCTGTCGGTCGTGCTGCTGGCCCGCGTCGTCACGCGGCTCGGCGCGATCGAGGACGTGCACGCGGGGGTCGTGGAGGACCTGTTCGCGGCGGACCTGGCGTTCCTCCAGGACTTCTACAAGCGGGTCAACGCCGAGGGCACCACGCGCGCCGCCGTGACCTGCCCTGGGTGCGCGCACGAGTTCGCGGTCGACGTCTCGGGCGGCCGTCCGGGGGAATCGTGACGTACGAGACCGCGCGGCTGCTCGAGGAGGTCTCGTACGTCGCCTACCACTTCCACTGGCCGCTGGAAGACATCCTCGACCTCGAGCACGCGGACCGCGGACGGTTCGTCGCGGAGATCGGCCGCCTCAACGAGCGCGCGCTCCGGGGGCGGTGACGCCGCGTGGGCATCCTCGGGCGGCGGCCGCCCGGCGCGCCTGAGACCGCGCCGGCGCCGGAGCCCCCCGCGTGGCGGTCCGCGGCGCCCGTGCAACGCGTCGTCGGTGACGCGGACCTGGTGACGGAGCCCGAGGCGTTCCGCGACGACCTCGCCACCTGGCGGAACCCGTCGTTCGACCGGCCGCTCGGCCACCTGGTCAGCCCGGACGCGCCGTCCGGGATCGTGCACGGGCTGGCGCTGCCCGCCGCGCCCGCGCCGGTGAGCGGCGCCGACCTGCCGCCGCCGCGCGCATGGTGGCGACGCGAACGGCCGCCGGTCGCCGTGCAGCGCGCCGTCGCGGCGGACGTGGCGGCCGACGGTGAGGTGGCCGCGCCGGTGGCGGACGAGCCCGCCGTGGCCGAGGTGGTCGTGGCCGAGCCGGTCGTAGCCGGGACGGTGCCGGCCGGGCCGGTGGGCGCCGAGCCGTTGGTCGCGGGGACCGCCGCCGGGGACGGTGCCGGCGAGGCGGCGGTGCCGCGCGCGCCGGAGGCGGTGCGGGAGGTGCCGCGGGAAGCGGTGCGGGAGGTGCCGCGGGAGGCGCGGGTGGCCGACGCGCCGGAGGCCGCGCCGGCCGGCCCGCCGGTCCGGCCGCTGTCGGCCCTGCCGGTGACCCTGCCGGTGGCACCGCCGGTGGTGCAGCGGGTCGCGGAGCCGGCGGCGGCGACGCCGTTCGCGGCGCCGGCCGGAGTGGGCGGGGGCACGGAGATGGGGGTCGCGGGCGCGCTGCCGGAGCCCGTCCCGGAGCCGGTGGTGGCGCCGTTGCCGGCGCCCGCGCCGCGACCCGCGAACGACGTCGCGGTGCTCCCGCGCCCAGACCTGCCGGTACCCGGCCCGGTCGCGGAGGTGGCCGCCCTGCCCCGCCCCGCTGCGCCGGCAACGACCCCGGTCGTGCAGCGCGCGACCGACGTACCGGTGGTGCGGCGGACGCCCGCGCTCCAGGAGGCCGCCGTTACTCCGGTCACGCAGCGCGCGACCGAGGTCCCGGTGCCGCCTCCCGCGATGCCCGTCGTGCAGCGCGCGACCGAGGTGCCGGTGCCGCCCGCCGCGATGCCCGCGCCCCGGCCGGTACGGCTCGGGCTCGGCGCACCGTTGCCGGAGGCGGTCGCGCCGCTGGTGGGGGAGCCGGAGGTGACGGTCCAGCGCAGCGTCGAGCACCCGCCCGCCGGGGACGCGGAGCCGTTCGCCGCCGAGCCGCACCGGGACCCGCCGGCCGAAGCGCCGGTACGGCCGTTGCCGCCCGCACCCCGGGTGCCGGCCGCGCCGGCGAGTGTGCGGCGCGAGGCACCGCTGCCCGCCCCGGTGCCGGTGGCGGTGCGGCCCGCGGTGCCGGTCGTGCAGCGCGCGCCGGCGGAGCCCGCGTTGCCGGAGGTCGCGCTCGTGGGGACGCGGGCGTTGCGGCCGCTGGTCGACCTCCCGCCGGACCTCCCGCCGGACCCCGCCCCGGCCGCCGCGCCGCCGCCCCTGACGCCGCTCCGCCCCGCAGCCGCGCCAACGCTCCAACGAGCCGCGACCGCGCCGGTGCGTCCCGTCGCGGTCCAGCGCGACGCCGCGGACCCGCTCCCGCCGCCCGCCCCGCCACCCCCGGAGCCCGCCCCCGAGCCGCCGCCCGAGCCGGCCGCCGAGATGCCCGCACCGCCCGCCGCGGCACCCGCGCCCGCGCCCGCCACCCCCGGTCCGGCCGCGGCAACGCCCGACGCGGCGGTTGGCGCGTCGCCGACCGACATCGACGCGCTGGTGCGCCGGCTCTACGACCCGCTCGCGCGCCGCCTCCGCGCCGAGCTCCGCCTCGGCCGGGAACGCGCCGGCCACTCCCTCGACCTCCGCCACTGACCGGGAGCCCCGCCATGACCGCCGACCTCGACCCCGCCGTCAGCGTCTGCTTCGTCGTCAAGATCGACGACGTGGACCTCGGCGCGTTCAACTCGTGCGAGGGGCTCGGCTGCGAGGTCGTCATGGAGCAGCGCGAGGAGGGCGGCAACAACGGGTTCGTCTGGCAGCTCCCGACCCGGATCAAGTACCCGAACATCAAGCTCAGCCGACCGCTCACGAAGGACACCGAGAAGGTGGCGAAGTGGTTCGCGAGCGTCGCCACCGGCGCCGGGCGCAAGACCGGCCAGATCCAGGCGATGACGGTCGACGGCACGGTGGTCGCCCAGTGGGGGCTGCTCGACGTGGTGCCGGTGCGCTGGACCGGCCCGTCGCTGAACCCGGACAGCCCGAAGGTCGCGACGGAGACGATCGAGGTGGCGCACCACGGGTTCGTCGAGGCGGGGCGGGCGTAGTGGCGTCGCCGATCGCGTTCACGGCGGCCGGGGCGCCCGCGTCGGGGGCCGGCGGCCGGCCGAAGCTGGAACGCGCCTTCCTCGAGCTGCGCGACCCGCCGGTCGACAAGGGCAGCCTCCAGCCGGGTCCGCAGCGTGGGCGGATCGACTTCCAGTTCAACCCGAAGGAGCTCGCCGTCGGGAAGTCGGCGAAGTGGAGCCGCGACGCGCAGAAGGGGAGCAAGAAGAGCGGCGTCCCGGAGTTCAAGGGCGCGGAGCCGAGCAAGGTGACGTTGGAGATGTTCCTCGACGCCTCCGACACGCAGGACGACCGGGTGGTGCAGACGGTCGAGAAGCTGTTCGCCTGCTGCGTCCCGACGGACGAGAGCCACGAGAAGAAGAAGGGCAGCCCGCCGTGGGTGGTGTTCCACTGGGGCGGGCTGACCGGGTTCACGGCCTACGTGTCGTCGGTGCAGGTGAAGTACTCGCTGTTCACGCCGGGCGGCATGCCGATCCGCGCGACGGCGACGGTGACGATCGAGGAGATCAGCGGCGAGCAGCCGGCGCAGAACCCGACGTCCGGCGGCCCCGCGCGGCGGGTGCACCGGGTCGTCACCGGCGACTCGCTCGCGTCGATCGCCTGGCGCGAGTACGGCGACGCCGCGATGTGGCGCGCGCTGGCCGAGCGCAACGGCATCGACGACCCGATGCGGCTGCGGACCGGGACGGCGCTGCTGGTGCCGGCGGCCGAGGACCTGGGGGCCTGACGTGCCGGCGCAGGACTTCACCAACCAGCTCGTGGTCGACGTCGCGGGGCAACGACTCCCGGCCGACGTCGCGGCGCTGCTGGTGGAGGGCGTGGTGGACGACAGCCGCACCGCGCCGGACCTGTTCCTGCTGCGGTTCCGCGACCCGCACAACGTCGTGGTCGCCCGCTCGCACGTGACGATCGGCGCGACGGTGACGCTGGCGGTGGCGAGCAACGAGAGCCGTACCCCGCGCCCGCTGCTCGTCGGCGACGTGACGGCGCTGGAGAAGGAGGCGGACGGCACCGGGACGTTCACGGTGATCCGCGGCCTGGACAAGTCGCACCGGCTGCTGCGCGGCCGCCGCGTCGCGAGCTACCGGCAGATGACGGTCTCCGACGTGGCGCAGCGCGTGGCGCGCAACGCCGGCCTCGACGTCGGCCGCGTCGACGCGACGACGACGGTGCTCGACCAGGTGTCGCAGGGCAACGCGACCGACTGGGCGTTCCTGCGCGACCTCGCGTCGGGCGTCGGCGCCGAGGTCGCGGTGGCGGACGGGCGGCTGGACTTCCGCAAGCCGTCGCCGGCGGGCGAGGCGCCCGGGCAGGTCGACGCGGCGGAGAGCCCGCTGGTGCTCGAGGTCGGCCGCAACGTCCTCCGCCTGCGCGCGGTCGTCACCTCGGCCGAGCAGGTGCCGTCGGTGGAGGTGCGCGGGTGGGACGACGTGCACAAGCGCGCGGTCGTCGGCACCGCGCCGGCCGCGACGCGCGTGGCCGAGGTGGGCGCGAAGCCGGCCGACCTGGCGGAGGCGTTCCGCGCGCCGGTGCTGGTGGCGGCGGACACGCCGTACGCGACGCAGGGCGAGGTCGACGCGGCGGCGAAGGCGCTGGCCGAGCAGGTGGCGGGCGGCTTCGCCGAGCTGGAGGCGGTGATCCGCGGCAACCCGCAGGTCCGCGCCGGCACCGCCGTCTCGCTCGCCAACGCCGGCGCGCCGTTCGACGGCAAGTACACGGTCACGGCGACGCGGCACGTGTTCGAGCCGGAGACCGGCTACACGACGTGGGTGACGGTCGCCGGGTTCCAGGACCGCACGCTCTACGGCCTCGTCGTCGGCGCGAACGGCGGCGCGCCGCCGGCGACGCCCGGCGTCGTCGTCGCGCAGGTCTCCGACAACCGCGACCCGGAGGACCGCGGCCGGGTACGGCTGACGTTCCCCTGGCTGTCCGACGACTTCGTCACCGACTGGGCGCGCACGGTGCAGCCGGGCGCGGGGGACCGGCGCGGCGCGCTCGTCGTGCCGGAGGTCGGCGACGAGGTGCTGGTGGCGTTCGAGCAGGGGAGCTTCCAGCGGCCGTACGTCATCGGCGGGCTCTACAACGGCGTCGACGTGCCGGCCGACGGCGAGGTCCCGCTGGTCGACCACAGCAGCGGGGCCGTCAACCGGCGTTCCGTCGTCTCGCGCACCGGCCACCGGCTGGACCTGGTCGAGGCGGCCAACGGCCCGCAGGGCGTCCGCCTGCGCACCGGCGACGGCAAGCTGACGCTCGACCTCGACCAGCAGCAGACGCGCGTCACGGTCCACAGCGACGGCACCGTCTCCATCGAGGCGCGCAACGGCGTCACGGTCGACGCGGGCACGGGGACGTTGACGCTGTCCGGCCGGGACATCGCGCTGAACGCCCGCGCCGGCGTGCGCGTCGACGGCGGCGCGGGCGAGGTCAGCCTCACGTCGTCGAGCACCTGCACCGTCCGCGCCGGCATCGTCCGGATCAACTAGAGGAGCGCGCGATGCCCGCAGCCGCCCGCGTCGGTGACCCGACCGGCCACCCCGGCGTCGTCGCGGGGCCCGGCGTGCCGACGGTGCTCATCGGCGGGATGCCGGCGGCGACGGTGGGGACGCCGCACGTCTGCTCGTTCCCGCCGCCGCCCCCGCACCCGCCGTCGGCGATCGTGCCGCCCGGCGACCCGACGGTGCTGATCGGCGGCATGCCGGCGGCCCGCGTCGGCGACCTCTCCGCGTGCGGCTCGCCGATCGTCATGGGCTGCCCGACCGTGCTGATCGGAGGCTGACGTGGCCGAGGAGTTCGTCGGCACCGGGTGGGCGTTCTTCCCGATGCGCACCGACGCGACGGGCAGCGTCGCGCTCGTGAGCCGCGAGCGCGAGATCGAGGAGAGCATCCGGCTGATCCTGTCCACGGCGCCGGGGGAGCGGCCGATGCGGCCGGAGTTCGGCTGCGCCATCGCCGACTACGTGTTCGCCCCGGCGGACGCCGCGACCGCCGGGCAGCTCGCGTTCGAGGTCCGCACGGCGCTCGACCGGTGGGAGCCGCGCATCGACCTGGACACGGTGCTGGTGCGCTTCGACGACGCCGACCGCGGCGTGCTGCTCATCGAGATCCGGTACTCGATCCGCGGCGCCAACGACCGCCGCAACCTCGTCTTCCCGTTCTACGTCATCGGCGCGCACGAGCCGCCCGCGATCGCCGGGGGTGCCGCGTGAGCCTGCCCGCCCCGAACCTCGACGACCGCCGCTTCCAGGACCTCGTCGACGACGCCAAGCGGCACGTGCAGCGGCACTGCCCGGAGTGGACCGACCACAACGTCTCCGACCCCGGCGTCACGCTGATCGAGACGTTCGCGATGGCCGTGGACCAGCTCCTCTACCGGCTGAACCGCGTGCCGGACCGGCTCTACGTGCGGTTCCTCGAGCTGCTCGGCGTCACGCTGTTCCCGCCGGCCGCGGCCGAGGTGGACGTGACGTTCTGGCTGGCCGCGCCGCGCCCGGAGCCGGTCGTCGTGCCGGAGGGCACCGAGGTCCTGACGGCGCGGACGGAGACGCAGGACCCGGTGGTCTTCACGACCGCGACGGCGCTGGCGATCGTGCCGTCGGAGCTGGCCTGGGTCGCCACCGAGGGCGGCGGCGAGCAGGTCGACCGCACCGACCAGCTCGACGCGGGCTCGCAGTTCCCGTGCTTCACCGCGGCGCCCGTCGCCGGCGACGCGCTGCTCCTCGGCCTGCGCGAGCCGGCCCCGTCGTGCGCGGTCGCGCTGCGGTTCACCTGCGACGTCGAGGGCGTCGGCGTCGACCCCCGCCAGCCGCCGCTCGTGTGGGAGGCGTGGACCGGCGCGGGGTGGGCGGCGTGCGAGCTGGAACGCGACGAGACCGGCGGCCTCAACCGCCCCGGCGACGTCGTGGTCCACGTCCCGGCGGGGCACACGTCGTCGGCGATCCTGCGGCACCGCGCCGCGTGGCTGCGGTGCCGGGTCGTCGACGCGGAGCCGGGGCAGCCGTTCTACTCGGCGTCGCCGCGCGTCGGCGGCGTGACGGCGTTCACCGTCGGCGGCACGGTGCGCGCGGTCCACGGCGAGCACGTGCGCGACGAGGTGCTCGGCGTCTCCGACGGCGTCCCCGGCCAGCGGTTCCGCGTCGCCGAACGCCCCGTCGCCGACTGCGGCGAGGACGTCGTCGTGGTGACCGGCGAGGGGGACGGCGCGGAGTGGGCGCGGGTCGGCCACTTCGCGGAGAGCGGCCCCGACGACCGGCACTTCACGCTCGACGCGATGACCGGCGACGTGGAGTTCGGCCCGGCGGTGCGCGGCGAGGACGGCACGGTCCGCCAGTACGGGGCCGTGCCCCCGCGCGGCGCGTACGTGCGGGTGCGCTCGTACCGCACCGGCGGCGGCCGGCGCGGCAACGTCGCCCGCGAGTCGATCCTGTTCATGCGCAGCACGCTGCCGTTCGTGCGCGGCGTCACCAACCGCAAGGCGGCCACCGGCGGCGCCGACGGCGAGGACGTCGAGAACGCCAAGCTGCGCGGGCCGATGCTGCTGCGCACCCGGCAGCGCGCGGTCACCGCGGAGGACTACGAGTACCTCGCGCTGGAGGCGTCCCGCGGCGTGGCGCGGGTGCGCTGCGTGCCCGCCGACGCCGCCGACCCGTCGGTCGTGCGCGTGCTCGTCGTGCCGGAGCTGCCGGCCGACCCGCGGGTGCCGTTCGCCGCGCTGCGGCCCGCCGACGAGCTGCTGGAGACGGTGACCCGCCACCTCGACGCGCGCCGGCTGGTCGGCACGCGGCTCGTCGTGGAGCCGCCGTTCTACCAGGGCGTCACCGTCGTCGCGCAGGTGCGCGCCCGGCCGCGCACCGACCCGGCGGCGTTGCGCGAACGCGCCCTGGACGCGCTCTACCGCTACCTCCACCCGCTCGCCGGCGGGCCGGACGGGACCGGCTGGCCGTTCGGGCGGCCGGTGCAGGCGGGCGAGATCTTCGCCGTGCTGCAACGCCTCCCCGGCGCCGACCTGGTCGAGGAGATCCGCCTCTACCCGGCCGACCTGCGCACCGGCGAGCGGCACGACGAGGTGCCGCGCGTCGACGTCGACCCGAACGCGCTCGTCTTCTCCTACGAGCACCAGGTCCTGGCGACCCCGCAGTGAGCCGCCGCGACCTGCCGGGCCTGCCGACGCCGCACCCGCTCGGCGCGATGCTGCCGGCCGTGTACCTGGAGGACTCGTTCGCGCAGCGGTTCACGGCCGGGCTGGACGAGGTGCTCGCGCCGGTGCTGCTCACGCTCGACAACCTCGCCGCCTACGTCGACCCGCGGTTCGCGCCGGAGGACTTCCTGGCCTGGCTGTCGCGCTGGGTCGGTGCCGAGCCGGACGAGACGTGGCCGGAGGAGCGGCGGCGTTCGGTCGTGGCGGCGGCCGTCGTCGCGCACCGGCGGCGCGGCACGCTCTCCGGCCTGGTCGAGCACGTCCGGCTGGTCGCGGACGTCGACGTGGAGGTGACCGAGAACGGCGGCGCCGCCTGGGGCGCCGAGCCCGGCACCGCGGCGCCCGGCACGGCCGGGCCGCCGCACGTCACCGTCCGCGTCACGGCCGCCGACCCGGCGCGGGTGGACCGCACCCGCCTCGACCGCGCGGTGCGCGAGTCGCTACCGGCGCACGTGACGCTCGACGTCGAGGTCGCTACGGCCTGACGCCGAGGTCGTGCAGCACGTCGGCGTAGCGCCGCCGCGCGCGCTCGGCCGCCGCCGCGTCGCCCGCGCGCGTGCACGCGTCGACGAGCAGCCGCCACGAGCCGTCGAGGAACCGGTCGATCTCGATGCTGCGCGCCGCCGCCGCGGCGGCCTCGTCGCACCGCGCCGCGGCGAGCTCCACCTCGGCCAGTTCGGCCGCGGCCGACGCCGCGAGCGTCCGCAGCCGGTCCCGCTCGGCGGCCACCCACTCGGCCGGGCCGTCGCCCGGCAGCAGGTCGCCGCCGTACGCCGCCACCGCCGCCCGCAGCGCCGCGCGCAGCGCGTCCGCGTCGCCCTCGGCGCGCGCCCGCTGCGCGTCGCGCAGCCCGTCCCGGAACGTCACGACGTCGGCGACCGCGCCCTCGGGCAGCACGAGCGCGTACGCGTCGCCCTGCCGCACGAGCAGCGTGGAGCCGCGCGTCTGCCCGGGCTCGAGGAAGCTGCGCAGGCTGGACACCGCCACCTGGAGGTTGTGCGTCGCGGGCGCCACCGGGACGTCCGGCCAGAGGGCCGCCAGCAGGGTCTCGCGGTGGACGGGCAGCCCGGCGTGCATCGCGAGCAGCCGCAACGCCGTGGCCGCGCGCGGGCGCAGCAGCCGCCAGTCCAGGTCGCGGCCGACGACGTCGAGGGAGAACCCGCCCAGGCAGCGCAGCGCCAGCGGCCGGTCCTCCCGCACGTCGGCCGCGGGTGACGGCACCGCGCACGCGGGCGCGCCGAGCCGGGCGCGCAGCAGGGCGGGCCAGCGTTCGCCGCCGACCTCCGCGTCGTCGCCGCGCGCCAGCAGCGCGACCGCGCGCGCCCCGGGGACGCCCGCCGCCCGCGCGGCCGCCTCGGCCCGCCGGGCCGCCGCCGGGTCGCCCGCCGCGAGCGCGCCGAACGCCGCCGCCCACGCCGCCACCGTCCCCGCCTCCAGCGCCGTCGCGCGCCCGGCCACGGCCGCGAACGCCGCCGCGTCGCCCTCGCCGCGCAGCAGCCCCGCGAGCGCGGTCGCGAACGCCACCAGCAGCGCGCCCCACGGGTCGTCCGCCGCCTCCGGCGCCGGGGCGCCGGCGTCGCGGCAGGCCGCCAGCGCGGCACAGGCGCGGGCCACCCACGGCACCCCGGTGCGTTCGGCGTCGGCCCCGATGCGTTCGACCGCCGGCGCGGCGGCCGCGCCGTCCAGCGCCGCGCAGACCGCCGTCACCAGCCGCACCGCCAGCGCCGCGAACTCGCCGTCCGGCACCGGGCACCGGTCCCGCAGCAACGCCGCCGCGTCGCCCGCCTGACCGGCCAGCAGCAGCGCGACCGCCGACGCCAGCACGTCCTCCGGCCGCTCGCCGCGCGGCTCGGCCGCGTCCAGCGGCGAACGGCGCAGCGCCGCGCGGACGCGGTCCAGCCAGTGCAGGTCCGGGCGTTCCGGCGCGCCGAGCCACACGTCGGCCAGGCGGCGTTCGGCCGCCGCGACCCGGCGCACCCGCGGGTCCGCCGCCAGCGACTCGGCGTGCCGGTACCGCTCGCGCGCCTCGGCCAGCCGGCCGTCCGCGACCGCCCGCCGCGCGACCGCGAGCGACAGCCACGGGCTCTCCTCCACCAGCCGCGCCGGGATGCGTTCGGCCTCGCCCGCGCCGACGACCGGGTCGCCCGCGCCGCGCAGCAGCCGCGTCACGTCCGGCCAGCGCTCCGCCCGCGCGTAGGCGACGACCGCCTCGGCGACCGCGCCGTCGTCCTCCAGCAGCCCGGCCGCCGTCGCGTACCAGTCCCGCGCGCCCGCCTCGCCCAGGTCCTCCAGCAACGCCGTCTCGAGATGCCGGCGCAGCACCTCGTGGTAGCGGAACGTCCGCCCGTCGTCGTCGGAGGTCGTCAGCGCCTGGCGGCGTTCCAGCTCCTCCAGCCGGCGCTGCGCGTCCGCGCTGCCGAGCAGCCGGTCGCACCGCGCGGCGGTGAGGACGCCGAAGACGCAGGTCAGCCGCAGGAACTCCCGCAGCTCCTCCGGCAGGTCGTCCAGCACCGTGCGCGCCAGGTACGCGCGCGCGAACCGCGACCGCCCCGACAGCGACCCGATCGCCCGCCGCCGGTCGCCCAGCGGCCGCCCCGCCGTCGACAGGTGGAACAGGTGCAGTCCGGCCGCCCACCCCTCCGTCCGCCGCGTCAGCACCGCCGCGTCCGCCGGCGGCAACGGCTCCGCGTACACGTCGCCGAAGAGGCGTTCGACCTCCCACGACCGGAACCGCAGGTCGTCCGCCGTCACGATCGCGACGTCGCCCACCTCGGCGCGGGAGACGTTGAACGACGGCAGCCGCCGCGACGCCACGAACACCCGCGGCGGCAGCGTGCCGGACGTGAGCAGGTCCTCGACGGCGCGCTCGGCGGCGGTGCCGACGGCCACGTCGAAGTCGTCGAGCACCAGCGTCCCCGCACCCGCCGCGACGGCCGCGCGCAGCCGGGCGGCGAGGCGTTGCGGGTCGGTGTCCTCCGGCGCCAGCCGGTGCCACGCCACCGGCTCGGCGGCCGCCGCGGCGTACTGCGCGAGCAGGGTGGTCTTGCCGGACCCGGCCGGCGCGACGACGAGCGTCAGCCCGGCCGGGCGGTCCAGGCAGGCGATGAGCCGGGCGCGCACCAGCCCCGCCGCCGCCCCGGGCCGTGCGCCTGCCATCCCCGTCCCCCGCGTGTGGAGGTAACGCCGGAAACCGGCGCGTTCCGGACTCTAGCGATCACGGCGGCGGCGTCACCATCACCTCCGCGACACCTGCCCGTACCCGTGACATGGTGGGCGCCCGTGACGTGAGGAGGGGCGGATGAGGCGCGTCCTGGCGGCCGTGCTCGTGCTCGTGGCGCTCGCCGCCCCGGCGGCGTCGGCGCAGGCCGGCTCCGAACGCATCACCCGGTACACCGTCGACCTCGAGCTGCGCCCCGACGGGCGGCTGCACGTCGTGGAGACGATCGTCTACGACTTCGCCCTCACGCCGCGGCACGGCATCTACCGGATCGTCCCGGACCGGTTCCGCTACGACCGCGACAACGACCGCGTCGAACCGATCCGCAACGTTCGCGTCACCGGCTCGCCCGGCACCCCCACCAAGACCAAGGTCGAGCACGGCGGCAACGCCACCAAGATCCGCGTCGGCGACCCCGACCGCACCATCACCGGCACCCACACGTACACGCTCGCCTACGACGTCGACGGCAGCGTCAACCGGTTCGAGGACCACGACGAGCTCTACTGGAACGCCATCGGCGACGAGTGGACCGTCCCGATCGCCGACGCGCGCGTCACCGTCCGCGCCGAGGCGACGATCGGCGAGGCGAGCTGCTTCGCCGGCCCGCGCGGCAGCAACCTGCCCTGCGGCAGCCGCACCGGCACCGCCCGCGCCGCGACGTTCGCGAAGGCGCGGCTCGGCCCCGGCTCCGCCATGACGATCGCCGTCGCGCTGCCCCGCGGCTACGCCGCCACGCCGGGGCCGCTGCTGGTCGAGCACCGGACGTTCGACAAGGCGTTCAGCCGGTCGCCGCTCGCGCTCGGGCTGGCCGCGCTGCTGCTCCTGCTCGGGCTCGGCACCGTGCTGCGGCTGCTGTCCGTGCAGGCGCGCGACCGGGCGTTCGCCGGCCAGGTGCCGGGCCTCGAACCCCCCGGTGGCGAGGCGGGCAGCGAGGAGCGGGTGCCGTTGACCGGCGCCCCGGAGGGGCCGATCGAGTACCGGCCCGACGACACCATGCGGCCCGCCCTGATGGGCGTGCTGCTGGACGAGCGGGCCGACCCGCTCGACGTCACCGCGACGATCGTCGACCTCGCCGTACGGCGGTTCCTCACCATCGAGGAGCTGCCGCGTAGCGGGCTGTTCCGCCGCCGCGACTGGCAGCTCTCGGTCCAGCCGCGCCCGGAGGGCGACGAGCTGTCGCCGTGGGAGGAGCGGCTGCTCACCGGCCTGTTCGCCGGCCGTGGCGACGTGCGGGTGTCGGACCTGAAGAAGTCGTTCCACGCCACGTACCTCGACATCACCGAGGCGCTCTACGACGACGTCGTCGCGCACGGCTGGTTCACCCGGCGGCCGGACAAGGAGCGCGGCCGCTGGTACGGCATCGGCGTCGTCGTGGTCGTCGCCGGCGGGCTGCTCACGTTCCTGCTCGCGCAGCGCACGCACCTCGCGCTCGTCGGCGTCCCCGTCGTGCTGACCGGCCTGCTGCTGCTCGCCGTGCACCGGCGGATGCCGTTCCGCACCGCGCGCGGCACCGCCGCCCGCACCCGCGCGCTGGGCTTCAAGCGCTACCTCGCCACCGCCGAGGCGAACCAGCTCCGCTTCGAGGAGCAGGAGGGCATCTTCGCCCGCTACCTGCCGTACGCCGTCGTGCTCGGCGAGACCGAGCGCTGGGCCAAGGCGTTCCGCCACCTCGCCGACGACCCGCAGTCGGACCTGTACTGGTTCAGCGGCCCGCACGGCTGGTCCGCCAACGACTTCTCCGACTCCATCGGCGACTTCTCCACCGCGACGGCCGGCACGTTCACCTCCGCCGCGTCGAGCGGGCACAGCGGGCTCGGCGGCGGCGGCTCCTCCGGCGGCGGGGGCGGCGGCGGGGGCGGCGGCTCCTGGTGACGCGGTAGCGTCGGCCGCCGGACGGGTGGAACGGGGGAGCGGCGATGGACTCACGGCGGCGCCAGGGCGAGCTGGTGCGCGGGGTGTTCCGGATCCTGGCGGACGAGCCGGACGGGCTGCCGGCCAAGGTCGTGCTCGCCCGGCTGGAGGAGACCGTGCCGCCGACGGAGTTCGAGGACTCCGCGTACCCCAGCGACCCCACGGTGCGGCGCCGCGAGAAGGCGGTGCGGTTCGCGACCGTCCCGTTCGTCAAGGCCGGGTGGCTGCGCAAGGAGAAGGGCGTCTGGCGCGTCACGCACGAGGGGCTCGCCGCCGAGACGGCGCACCCGGACGACTACGCGTTCGCGCAGGCCGCCGTGCGGCTCTACCGGGAGTGGAAGCGGACCCAGGCGCTCGACGAGACGGAGGCCGCCGACACGCCGCTGGACGAGGTCCCGCAGACGGCCTCGGTCCTCGAGGAGGCGGAGGAGTCGGCCCAGGCGCAGGTCCGCGACCACCTGCTCGCCATGAACCCGTACGACTTCCAGGACCTCGTCGCCGCGCTGCTGCGGGGGATGGGCTACCACGTCCACGACGACGACGTCAGCAAGGGCGGCCCCGACCAGGGGATCGACATCATCGCGTACACCGACCCCCTCGGCACCGAGGGACCGCGCATCAAGGTGCAGGTCAAGCGGCACGCCGAGAAGATCACGGTCGAGAGCCTGCGCGCGTTCCTCGCCGTGCTCGGCACGCAGGACGTCGGCATCTACGTCACGTCCGGGGAGTTCACGAGGGAGGCGCGACGGGAGGCGCGCACGCAGGAGTCGCGGCGCCTCACCCTCGTCGACCGTTCGCGGCTGTTCGAGCTCTGGGTCGAGCACTACGGCCGGCTCAGCGAGACCGACCGCAACCGGCTGCCGTTGCGGCCGGTCTACTTCCTCGACCCGCGCGCCTGACCCGTCACTCCGCCACGAACCACAACGCCGCGAGCGCCGGCAGGTAGATCTCCGCCGACGCCGGCTGCCCGTGCCACGGCTGCTCGGTCGCCTCGACCGCGCCGAAGTTGCCGCCGCCCGCGCCAGCGTACCCCTCGGCGTCGGTGTTCAGCGCCTCGCGCCAGCGGCCCGCGCGCGGCAGGCCGAGCCGGTAGCCGGTGTGCGGCTGGCCGCTGAAGTTCGCGACGCAGGCCAGCACCGAGCCGTCCGAGCCCCAGCGCAGGAACGACAGCACGTTGCTCCCGGCGTCGTTCGCGTCGATCCACTGGAAGCCCTCGGGCGTCACGTCCTGCGACCACAGCGACGGCTCGTTGCGGTAGGTGCGGTTGAGGTCGCGGACCAGCGCCTGCATGCCGCTGTGGTCCGGCCACTGGAGCAGGTCCCAGCTCAGCGACCGCGACTCCGACCATTCCTCCGGCTGCGCGATCTCGCAGCCCATGAACAGCAGCTGCTTCCCCGGATGCGCCCACATGTAGGCGAGCAGCGCGCGCATCGTCGCGAGCTGCTGCCACTGGTCGCCCGGCATCTTGCGCAGCAGCGAGCCCTTGCCGTGCACGACCTCGTCGTGGCTGATCGGCAGCACGAAGTTCTCGGAGTACGCGTACATCATCGAGAACGTCATCTGGTGGTGGTGGTACTGCCGGTAGATCGGCGGGCGTTCCGCGTACGCGAGCGTGTCGTGCATCCAGCCCATGTTCCACTTGAAGCCGAAGCCGAGGCCGCCCAGGTGGACCGGGCGGGAGACGCCCGGCCAGGCGGTCGACTCCTCCGCCACCGTCACCACGCCCGGGTTGCGGCGGTAGACCACGGCGTTCATCTCGCGGAGGAACTCCACCGCGTCGAGGTTCTCGCGACCGCCGAACTCGTTCGGCAGCCACTCGCCCTCCTTGCGCGAGTAGTCGAGGTAGAGCATCGACGCGACCGCGTCGACGCGCAGCCCGTCGACGTGGAACTCCTCGATCCAGTACAGGGCGTTGGCCACGAGGAAGTTGCGGACCTCGTTGCGGCCGAAGTCGAAGACCAGCGTCCCCCAGTCCGGGTGCTCCCCGCGCCGCGGGTCGGCGTGCTCGTACAGCGGCGTCCCGTCGAACCGCGCCAGCGCGAACTCGTCCTTCGGGAAGTGCGCCGGCACCCAGTCGACGATCACGCCGACGCCCGCCTGGTGCAGCCGGTCCACCAGGTAGCGGAACTCGTCCGGCGTCCCGAACCGCGACGTCGGCGCGTAGTACGCCGACACCTGGTAGCCCCACGACCCGCCGAACGGGTGCTCCGCCACCGGCAGCAGCTCGACGTGCGTGAAGCCCATCTCGACCACGTAGTCGGTGAGCTGGTCGGCCAGCTCGGTGTACGACAGGCCCTGGCGCCACGAGCCGAGGTGGACCTCGTAGACGCTCATCGGCTCCGCGTGCTGCCGGCGCTGCGCCCGCTGCTCCAGCCAGTCGTCGTCCTTCCAGTCGTACCGGCTGGTGTAGACGACACCCGCCGTGTCCGGCGGCACCTCCGTGTGGAACGCGAGCGGGTCGAGCTTCTGCCGCCAGACGCCGTCCGCGCCGAGGATCTCGTACTTGTACCTCGTGCCGTCGCCGACGCCGGGGACGAACACCTCCCACACGCCGCTGCTGCCCATCGACCGCATCGGGTGGCCGCGGCCGTCCCAGTAGTTGAAGTCACCCACCACGCGCACGCCCTGCGCGTTCGGCGCCCACACGGCGAACGTCGTGCCGGTCGTCTCGCCGTAGGTCCGGACGTGCGCGCCGAGCTTGCACCACAGGTCCTCGTGCCGGCCCTCGCCGATCAGGTGCAGGTCGATGTCGCCGAGGCTCGGCCAGTACCGGTACGGGTCGTCCGTCACGTGGGTCTCGCCGCCGTACGCGACCTCGATCCGGTAGTCCGGCACGTCGCCACCCGCGACGCTGCCCGCCCACACGCCGCCGTCGTGCACCTGCTTCAACGGCACCCGCTCGCCGTTGACGATCGCGGTCACGCGGCTCGCGCCGGGGCGGAGCGCGCGGATCGTCGTCTTGCTGCGCGCCGGGTGCGCGCCGAGCAGCGAGTGCGGGTCGTGGTGGGTCCCCGCGACGAGCCGGTCCAGCTCCTCCGTCAGGACACGCGAAACAGGCGGCATGAGGTCCACCTTCCCCGGAAGGTCCTCCGATAACAACGCGCGGCCGGGGTGGTGCGCGCGCACGTCGCCGGACGGCAGAATCGGCGGCGCCCCCAGGAGGAACCCATGCCCGCACGCACGCCCCGTCCGCCCGCCGCGCCCAGCCGGGCGGTCTGACGTGCGCCTGGCGCGCCTGGCGCGCCTCGCCGGCGCGCTCGGTGTCGTCGCGGCGGTCGCCCTCCCCGGCGCGGGCGCGTCCGCGCAGGCCTTCGAGCGGATCGTGCGTTACGACGTGACGCTCGACGTGCGCCCCACCGGGGTGCTGCACGTCACCGAGACGATCGACTACGACTTCGGCGCGGCGTACCGGCACGGCATCTTCCGCAGCATCCCGCGCCGGTTTCGCTACGACGACCGGCATGACCGCGTGTACCCGATCCACGGCGTGCGGGTCAGCGGGTCGCCGGGGACGCCGCTGGACTTCACGACGCACGAGGAGGGCGGCGACACCGTCGTCAAGGTCGGCGACCCCGACCGGACGGTCAACGGCCGGCACCGGTACGTCATCGCGTACGACATCGACGGCGCGCTGAACCAGTTCGACGACGACCAGGAGCTGTACTGGAACGCCATCGGCCCCGAGTGGGCCGTGCCGGTGGACAGCGCGACCGTGACCGTCCACGCCGACGCGCCGATCGGCGAGGTCGCCTGCTTCGCCGGACCCGCCGGCAGCACCCGCGCGTGCCGGTCGTCGCGCGTCCGCGGCGACGTGGCGACGTTCGCGCAGCCGGGGCTGGACCCGTACGACGGCTTCACCGTCGTGGCCGCCCTGCCGGTGCGGTACGCCGCGAGCGCGGCCCCGGTGCTGGTCGAACGGTGGAGCCTCGACCGCGCGTTCGACCGTTCGCCGCGCGCGCTCGCGCTGAGCGGGCTGGTGCTGCTCGCCGGCGTGGGGACCGCCGGCGGCCTGGTGTACGCCGGACGGGACCGCCGCTACCCGGGACAGGTGCCGGGGCTCGAACCGGCGCCGGGGCAGGAGGCGGACGAGGAGCGGGTGCCGTTGCTCGGCTCGCGCGCCGGCCCGGTGGAGTTCCGGCCGCCGGACGGAATGCGTCCGGCGCAGATGGGCCTGGTGCTGGACGAGTCGGTGGACCCGGTCGACGTGACGGCGACGGTGATCGACCTCGCGGTGCGCGGCTACCTCACGATCGAGGAGCTGCCGCGGCAGGGGCGGTTCCACGGGCGCGACTGGCGGCTGCGGCTGCTCGACACGCCGACCCGCGACCCGGACGACCGCCTGCTGCCGTGGGAGGAACGGGTGCTGTCCGGCCTGTTCCGCGGCGGCGACGACTCGCTGCTGTCGGACGCCGAAACGCGCTTCCGGCCGTTCTTCGAGTCGTTCGAGAAGGCGCTCTACTCGGACGCGCTGCGGCGCGGCTGGTTCAGCCGCCACCCCAACGAGGTCCGCGGCCGCTGGCACCGCGTCGGTGCGCGCGTGACGTTCGCCGGGGTGGTGCTCACCGGGCTGCTGGTGCCGTGGACGCACCTCGCGCTGGTCGGCGTCGCGGTGCTCCTGGCGGGCGTCGCCTTCCTCGCGCTGCACGGCCGGATGCCGGCTCGTACCGCGCGGGGCAGCGCGGCGCTGGCGCGGGCGCTCGGCTTCCGCCGCTACCTCGTGACCGCGGAGGTGGAGCAGCTCCGGTCGGAGGAACGCGCCGGGCTGTTCGCGCGGTACCTGCCGTACGCGATCGTGCTGGGCGAGACCAAGCGCTGGGCGAAGGTGTTCCACGACCTCGGCGCGCCAGCGGCGGAGCACCTCTCCTGGTACTCCGGCCCCGAAGGCTGGTCGACGCTCGACTTCACCGAGTCGCTCCACTCGTTCAGCACCACCACGGCGGCCACGGTCGTGGCGCGGACGCCGACGGTGTCGTCGTCGGGCGGCAGCGGTTTCTCCGACAGCGGCTCCTCCGGCGGCTCCTCGGGCGGCTCGTCCGGCGGTGGCGGCGGCGGGGGCGGCGGCGGGAGCTGGTAGGTCAGCCGACGAGGCGTTCGATGCCCGCGAGCGGGATGCCGATCCAGGACGGGCGGTGGGAGGCCTCGTACCGGACCTCGTACACCGCCTTGTCGAGCTCGAACGCCCTGAGCAACGCCGCCGCCTCGCGCGGGTCGCGCCCGGACTGCTGGCCGTACCCGTCGCAGAACGCGTCGCGGTTGCGGTCGGCCCACTCCACGGCGCGGTAGACGAGCTGGGCCGAGTCGGGGTGGTCGGCGAGCAGGTGGCGGGCGGCGTAGTCGAACGACCGCAGCATCCCCGCCACGTCCCGCAACGGCGACATCAGCGCGGTGCGTTCGGCGAGCGGCCGCGCGGGCTCGCCCTCGAAGTCGAGCACGACCCACCCGTCGCCGGTGCGCAGGCACTGGCCGAGGTGCAGGTCGCCGTGGATGCGCTGCACGGGCACCTCGCCCACGTCGGACAGCGCGTCGTACGCGGCGCCGATCCCGGCGGCGTACGGCGCCAGCTCCGGCCCGGCCGCGACGGCCGCCGCGAGCCGCGCGTGCAGCATCGCCACCGTCTCGGCGGTCTCCTCGGCCGACGCGGTCCGTGACGGCAGCGCGCGCGCCAGGTCGGCGTGCAGCGCGGCGGTGACGGCGCCGAGCCGGCACGACTCGGGCGCGAGGTCGCCGCCGACCTCGTCGGCGTGCAGGTCCCGCTCGGCGTAGAGGTCGCGGACGCTGGTCAGCGCGAGCGTCCACCCGTCGGTGCCGCCCTTGATGAACGGCTGGAGCAGCGCGAGCGTCGACCCGGCGCCCTCGGCCCAGCCGAGCGCGCGCGCGATCGACGTGGAGCCGAGCTCGCCGAGGGCGCGCACCACCTCGAGGTCGGGGTTCGGCGAGTCGGTGAGCCGCCGGTACAGCTTGAGGATGTACGTGTCGCCGTAGACCAGCGACGTGTTGCTCTGCTCGGCGCCGAGCGGCCGCCCCGGCAGGTCCGGCTCGCTGACCTCGCCGGTGAACGTCAGGCCGTCGACGGTGGCGCCGGTCGCCATGAGGCGGAGCCACTCGTTGTTGACGGCGGGGTCGTGCGGCGCGTCGTAGACGAGCTCGCCGTCGACCTCGCCGACCAGCGCGTGCGCGAGACGTTCGTCCTCCTCGGCCCGGAACGACAGCCACACCTGATAGCGGTCGTCGTGCGCGGTGACGACGTAGAGGTCGAGCCGCGGGTCGCCGTCGCGCACCGTGGCGACGTGCTCGGCGGTGACGGACGGGAGCGCGCGCGACTTGTCGGCGTACCACCGCTGCTTGGGCAGCCACTCCGCCAGCAGCGCGTCGAGATCGGTCACGGCCCCTCCTCCGTTACCAGCTCGAACCAGTACGAGCCGTGGCCCGCCATCGTGAGCAGGTACGGCAGCTCGCCGACCCGCGGGAAGTGGACCCGGCCGACGACCTCGACCGGCGTGCAGCCGGCGAACCGCCGCAGGTCCAGCTCGACCGGCTGCGGGAAGCGGGACAGGTTGTTGACGCAGAGCATCGTCTGCCGCTCGTCCTGGCGCAGGAACGCGAACACCGACGGGTTGCTCGCGGTCAGCTCCTCGAACGACCCGAGGCCGAACACCGGGTGCTGCTTGCGCACCTCGATCATCCGCTTGGTCCACCACAGCAGCGACGTCGAGTTGCGCATCTCGGCCTCGACGTTGAGCGCCTGGTGGCCGTAGACCGGGTCCAGCAGCGTCGGCAGGTACAGCCGGGCCGGGTCGGCCTTGGAGAACCCGCCGTTGCGGTCGCCGGTCCACTGCATCGGGGTGCGGACGCCGTCGCGGTCGCCCAGGTAGATGTTGTCGCCCATGCCGATCTCGTCGCCGTAGTACAGGACCGGCGAGCCGGGCAGCGAGAGCAGCAGCGTCGTGAACAGCTCCAGCAGGTCGCGCGAGTTGTCGAGCAGCGGCGCGAGGCGGCGGCGGATGCCGATGTTCGCCTTCATCCGCGGGTCCTTGGCGTACTCCGAGTACATGTAGTCGCGCTCTTCGTCGGTCACCATCTCGAGCGTCAGCTCGTCGTGGTTGCGCAGGAAGATGCCCCACTGGCAGTTGTCCGGGATCGCCGGCGTCTGCGCCAGGATCTCCGAGATCGGGTAACGCTGCTCCCGGCGCGCGGCCATGAAGATGCGCGGCATCAGCGGGAAGTGGAACGCCATGTGGCACTCGTCGCCGTCGCCGAAGTACTCGACCACGTCGCTCGGCCACTGGTTCGCCTCGGCCAGCAGCACTCGGTCCTCGTAGAGGCCGTCCACCTCCTTGCGGACGCGCTTGAGGTACTCGTGCGTCGCGGGGAGGTTCTCGCCGTTGGTGCCCTCGGCCTCGTAGAGATAGGGAACGGCGTCGAGCCGGAAGCCGTCGATGCCGAGGTCGAGCCAGAACCGCAGCACCTCGATCATCGCGTCCTGCACGGCCGGGTTCTCGTAGTTGAGGTCCGGCTGGTGGCTGAAGAACCGGTGCCAGTAGTACTGGCCGCGCACCGGGTCGTAGGTCCAGTTCGACTTCTCGGTGTCGACGAAGATGATCCGCGCGTCGGCATACTCGGTGTCGTCGTTGCGCCACACGTACCAGTCGCCGTAGAAGCCGTCCGGGTCCGACCGCGACGCCTGGAACCACGGGTGCTGGTCGGACGTGTGGTTCATGACGAGGTCGGCGATGACGCGCATGCCGCGCTCGTGCGCCGCCTCCACGAGCTGCACGAAGTCACCGAGGTCGCCGAACTCCGGCAGCACCTTGAGGAAGTCGCTGATGTCGTACCCGCCATCGCGCAGCGGTGACTCGTAGATCGGCAGCAGCCACAGGCAGTCGACACCGAGCCACTGGAGGTAGTCGAGCTTCTCGGTGAGGCCGCGGATGTCGCCGGTGCCGTCGCCGTTGCTGTCGTAGAAGCCGCGGATCAGGACCTCGTAGAAGACCGCGCGCTTGTACCAGAGCGGGTCGGTCATGGCGCTGCGGGGGCGTGTGGGGTCAGCACGGGCCGAACCTACCCGGCGAGACGGTCAGGCAACATCGGCGCCGGGGCTCCGTCCTGACTCGGCCCGGAGGTGCGTCTACTCCTCGCGAGCGAGGTCTCACCCCCAAATCAGGTTGCTCCGTGTGGCGGTTGAGTTAGACGGATGGCGCATGCCAAGATTTCATCCCGTCACCACACGACGGGGGAACACCAATGCGCATCAGGCGCCTCGTAGTAGTCGCGGCGTCTGCCGCGGTGTGCTTGCTCCAGCTACCCGCATCGGCCGTGACGGTGGCGTCCGATCGCGCCTTTCCTCGCTATCGATCGCTCGACATAGCCGACGCCTACGCGCGCTTCGAGTGCGACGGTGTGGAATGTCATCTCATGACGAGGGCCGTCGCGAACACGTCCAGCGTCCGCGGGTGCATGCGCGAGATCGTGGGGGCGGCCTCCGTGAGTCCGGCGCTGTCGTACTCCGACACCGAATGCATCGTCATCGTCGACGGCCGGTTCCAGCCGGGCCCGGGATCGGGCTCGGCCGCCGCCTGCACGTTACAGTCCGCCCAAGCGGTCGCTGTCGAATTCTCCAGCGGGGTCAACTCGGCTTTCAGCGGTACCTTCTCGGCCAGCGGGACCGTGGTGCCGACGGTGGTCCAGCGGTCGCCGCAAGGCTGGCCACTCGTCAAGAAGGCGCGGCTGTCACTCATCGGCGGCAGCGTGTTGCGGAGCTCGACGCTCCCGGGGATCGGTACGATCGAGCACACCTACTTCGACATCACGTTCCCGATCCCGATCGACACCTGCCACCCCTCCGCGCGCTACGCCGACGGCAAGGCAGGTGCGGTCCGGCCCGTCCGGGTGCTCGACGGGGCCGAGGCGACGGAGTCGAGCACGATCAGCGTCTATGTCTGAGCGGGGGGTCGCGCGGCGCCTGGCCCGGCGGGGGGCGCTCGCGCTGCTCCTCGCGGTCACGGCACTCCCTCCCACGACCTCGGCTTCCGGAGCTGCGGCCGCACCGGTCACGCCGTGCTCACGCGTCGCGGTGGCTCCGGACGTCCGGGATCCCACGGTCTACTGCGCAGGCGAAGTGGTGGACGAGCACCGCACCGTCACCGACGTGGCGCTGTTCGTCTCGCGGGACAGGGGACGGACCTGGACGAAGGCCACCGGGTCAGGGCTGACGGTCCAGCCCGCCGGGGCTGCGGGAGAGGTGCTGCTCGACCTGTTCGTGTCTCCCGAGCACGCGGTCGACCACACCGTGTTCCTCGACCTCGCACCCGGAGGCCTCTACGAGTCGACCGACTACGGGACGACGTTCCTGATCGTGGACCCGTTGCTCGGGACCCGGCCCGTGCGGCCGTTCGTCACCGGCGTCTCCGCCGCGGCCACGGGTTCGGTCGGCCGGCGGACGACGCTCGTCGCCGCCGCCACCAGCAACGTCGACGGAGCGAACGCCTCGGTGCTCATCGACCCGGTCACGCATTCGCGGACGCCGATCAAGGGAACGCCCGGGCGGGATATCGCGTACGCCGTCTCGCCCAACTACCTGGAGGACCACCGCGCCTTCGCGGTCGGGGCGAGCGGAGCGGGCACCGGCGCCCTCACCGTCTACGGATGCAATCTCGCGTTCGACTGCTCCACGCCACTGAAACAGTTTCCGGCGTACTCGCGGTTCGGGCGAATCTGGATATCGGGCTCCCTCGTCGCGATCAGCATCGACGACGGTGCCGGCCACTTCGCCGTCTGGCGGTCGACCGACGGGGGCGCGCACTGGAGCGTCTGGCGTCCCGTGCAGTCGATCCTCGCGGCGTACAAGCTCGGGGCGCCGTATTACGACCTCGTGTTCCCGACGGCCCGCACCGTGTATCTCCGGACGAGCTTCGACGGCTACCGCGAGCCGCCGGGAGAGCAGCTTTTCGTGAGCCGGGACAACGGGAACACGTTCACCCGGATCGCGTGGGGCAAGGAGCCCCCCGGCCCCGCGGGGACCATGCCGTTGTTGCCGCTGCCGATGACGAACGGCGACCAGAACCTCCGCGCGGGCATCGTCGCGGTGGGTCCGGACGGGCGGATCTTCGAGATCGGCCGGCGGCGCGACCGCACCGGTTTCACCTCGACGTTTGCCTGCACCGTCGACAACGGACGGCACTGGGCGTACCGCTGCGCCAAGTAGGTCAGCGCCGCACCGCGAACACGTGGGCGGGCTCGGCGAACGGGTCGAGGCGGACGTAGTTCGCGGGGCCGTGCCAGGTGTACGTCTCGCCGGTCACGGCGTCCTCGACGCGGAACGTGTCGCCCCAGTCGAGGCCGAGCCGCGGCATGTCCAGGTGGACGGTCGCCTCGCGGGTCGACGTCGGGTCGAGGTTCGCGACGACGAGCACCACGTCGTCGCCCTCGCGCTTGCTGAACGCGATGATCGCGTCGTTGTCGGCCTGGTGGAACTCGATGCTGCGCAGCCAGTGGGTGGCCGGGTGCGCGCGGCGGAACTCGTTGAGCATCCGCAGGAACGGCGCCAGCGACGGCTGCGACCAGTCGCGCGGCCGGTACTGGTACTTCTCCGAGTCGAGGTACTCCTCGGACCCCTCGCGGACCGCCTGCGACTCCATCAGCTCGTAGCCGGCGTAGACGCCCCAGGACGGCGACATCAGCGCCGCCAGCACCGCCCGGACCTTGAACGCCGCCGGCCCCCCGTACTGCAGGTACGCGTGCAGGATGTCCGGGGTGTTGACGAAGAAGTTCGGCCGCATGTAGTCGGCGGCCGGGCCGGCCAGCTCGGCGAGGTACTCCTCGAGCTCCCACTTGGCGTTGCGCCAGGTGAAGTACGTGTACGACTGGGTGAACCCGATCTGCGCGAGCGTGTGCATCATCGGCGGCCGCGTGAACGCCTCGGCCAGGAAGATCACGTCCGGGTGGCTGGCCTTGACGTCCCAGATCAGCCACTCCCAGAACACGAGCGGCTTGGTGTGCGGGTTGTCGACGCGGAACACCTTCACGCCGTGGTCGATCCAGTGCTGGACGACGCGGCGCACCTCCGACGACAGCCCGCGCATGTCCTTGTCGAAGTCGAGCGGGTAGATGTCCTGGTACTTCTTGGGCGGGTTCTCGGCGTACTGGATCGAGCCGTCGGAACGGATCGTGAACCACTCCGGGTGCTCCTTGACCCACGGGTGGTCGGGAGAGCACTGGAGCGCCAGGTCGAGCGCGACCTCCATGCCGAGCTCGCGCGCCCGCGCGACGAACGCGTCGAAGTCCTCGATGGTGCCGAGGTCCGGGTGGATCGCGTCGTGGCCGCCGGCCGGGCCGCCGATCGCCCACGGGCTGCCGGGGTCGTCGGGGCCGGCGTTCAGCGTGTTGTTCGGGCCCTTGCGGTACTGCTCGCCGATCGGGTGGATCGGCGGCAGGTACACGACGTCGAAGCCCATCTCCGCGACCGCGGGGAGGCGTTCCATCGCGGTGCGGAACGTGCCCGACCGCGGCACCGGCTCCAGCACGGCGCCCTCGGAGCGGGGGAAGAGCTCGTACCAGGCGCCGTAGAGGGCGCGCTGCCGGTCGACCCAGAGGCCGTTGCGGTCGCCGGTCGTGACGAGGTCGCGCACCGGGTAGCGCTCGGTGACGTCGGTGACGCTCCGTTCGAGCGCGGCGGCGAGCCGGTCGGCCTGGGTGCGGGAGTCGTCGCGCAGCGCCTCGATCGCGCGGGTGAGGGTGTTGCGGGCGCTGGTGCCGCGGACGCCCTTCGGGACCTCGGCGAGGGCGCGTTCGAGCAGCCGCGCGCCCTCCTCCAGGTCGACCTCGACGTCCTGGCCCGCCTCGACCTTGATCGGCAACGAGTGCCGCCACGTCGCGAGCGGGTCGGCCCACGCCTCGATCGTGTAGCTCCACCGCCCCTCGGCGTCGACGACGGCCTCGCCGGCGAACCGGTCGTGGCCCTCGTGACGCATGGGCAGCCGCTTGGCACGGCCGCCGCCCTTCTCGCTGCCGGGGGCGCGGAGCAGCACCGCCGCCGCGACCGCGCCGTGCCCCTCGCGGAAGATGGTCGCCTCGATCCGGAGGCGTTCGCCGACGACGGCGCGGGCCGGCCACTGGCCGCACGCCACGCGGGGGCTGACGTCGCTGATGACGATGCGTCCGATCACCCTGCCGAACCTACCGTCGTCGCGCGGCGGCAAACCACGGGTGAAGGTGTGGGCTCCGCAGTCTCACCCTCACGTCGCGCGCGTTCTCGCTAGGGTCGGGCGGCATGAGAGCGCTGCGCCGACTGACCGTCCGGGCCACGCTGCCCGAGCCGCTCGCCCCGCTCGGCGAGCTGGTCATGAACCTCCGCTGGTCGTGGCACCACGAGTCGCTGGACCTGTTCGAGTCGGTCGACCCGGAGGTCTGGGCGGCGGTCGGGCAGGACCCGGTACGGCTGCTGGCGACCGTCTCCCGCGAACGCCTCGCCGCCCTGGCCGGCGACAAGCGGTTCCTGCGGCGGCTGTCCGACGCGTACGACGACCTCCAGGAGTACCTGGCGAAGCCGCTCTGGTACCAGTCGCTCGACGGCGCGCCGGGCTCGATCGCGTACTTCTCGCCGGAGTTCGGCATCACCGAGGTGCTGCCGCAGTACTCGGGCGGCCTCGGCATCCTCGCCGGCGACCACCTCAAGACCGCGAGCGACCTCGGCGTCCCGATCATCGGCGTCGGCCTGCTCTACCGCACCGGCTACTTCCGGCAGTCGCTGTCGCCGGAGGGCTGGCAGCTCGAGCACTACCCGGCGCTCGACCCGCACGGCCTGCCGCTGACCCGCCTCACCAACGCCGACGGCTCGCCGATGCGCGTCGAGGTCGGCCTGCCGGCGGGCGCGCGGCTGCGCGCGCAGGTGTGGAAGGCGCAGGTCGGCCGGGTGCCGTTGCTGCTGCTCGACTCCGACGTCGAGGACAACGCCCCGGCCGAGCGCGAGGTCACGGACCGGCTCTACGGCGGCGGCACCGACCACCGGCTGCTCCAGGAGATGCTGCTGGGCATCGGCGGCGTCCGCGCGCTGCGGGCGTTCGGGGCGGAGCCGGAGGTGTTCCACACCAACGAGGGGCACGCCGGCTTCCTCGGCCTCGAACGCATCCGCCGCCTCGTCGAGGAGGAGTCGCTCGACTGGGACGCGGCGCTGGAGGCCGTCCGCGCCGGGACCGTCTTCACGACGCACACGCCGGTGCCGGCGGGCATCGACAGGTTCCCGGCCGACCTGATCGCGGCGTACTTCGGCGGCGACAACGCCTGCCCGGGCGTGGCGGT
This sequence comes from Mycobacteriales bacterium, assembly GCA_035714365.1. Classification (GTDB taxonomy): domain Bacteria; phylum Actinomycetota; class Actinomycetes; order BP-191; family BP-191; genus BP-191. The sequence goes on from DASTMB010000098.1 coordinate 86,990, forward strand.
CGAGAACATCCTCGCGCTCGGCGCGGAGCCCGGCGGCGACGGCTCGGTGTTCAACATGGCGGTGATGGGCCTGCGCCTCGCCCAGCGCGCCAACGGCGTCTCCAAGCTGCACGGCGTCGTGTCGCGCGGCATGTTCGCCGGGCTCTGGCCGGGCTTCGACGAGGCCGAGGTGCCGATCGCGTCCGTCACCAACGGCGTCCACGCCCCCACCTGGGTGGCGCGCGAGACGGCGGAGCTCGACGTGGCGACCGCGTCGGACGAGGAGCTGTGGGCGGCGCGGAGCGCGTTGCGGCGGCGGCTGGTGGAGGACGTGCGGCGGCGGGTGCGGGCGTCGTGGCTGGCGCGCGGCGCGACGCCGTCGGAGCTCGGCTGGACCGCCGACGCGCTCGACCCGGACGTGCTGACGGTCGGCTTCGCGCGACGGGTGCCGTCGTACAAGCGGCTGACGTTGATGCTGCGTTCGCCGGACCGGCTGCGCGCGCTGCTGCTGCACCCGGAGCGGCCGATGCAGCTCGTCGTCGCCGGCAAGGCGCACCCGGCCGACGACGGCGGCAAGGCGCTGGTGCAGGAGATCGTCCGCTTCGCCGACGAGGCGGACGTGCGGCACCGGATCGTGTTCCTGCCGGACTACGACATCGGCATGGCGAAGGTGCTGCTGCCCGGCTGCGACGTGTGGCTCAACAACCCGCTGCGGCCGTTGGAGGCGTGTGGCACGTCGGGGATGAAGGCGGCGCTGAACGGCGGGCTGAACCTGTCGATCCGCGACGGCTGGTGGGACGAGCTGTTCGACGGCGAGAACGGCTGGGCGATCCCGTCCGCCGACGGTGTCGTCGACCCCGACCGCCGCGACGACCTCGAGGCCGCCGCGATCTACGACCTGCTCGAGGGCACGGTGCTGCCGCGCTTCTACGACCGGGTCGGCGGCGTGCCGCGGCGGTGGATCGAGATGGTGCGGCACACGCTGCGCACGCTCGGCCCGGAGGTGCAGGCGACGCGGATGGTGCAGGAGTACGTGTCCGCGCTGTACGCGCCGGCCGCCGCGTCGTCGCGCGCGATGTCCGCGTCCTCGTACGGCGCGGCGCGGGCGCTGGCCGAGTGGCGCGGGCGGGTCGCGAAGGAGTGGCCGGGCGTCGCCGTCTCGCACGTCGAGTCCTCCGGCGTCGGCGACACCCCGGAGGTCGGCTCCACCGTGCACCTGCGCGCGATCGTCGCGCTGGGGGCGCTGGCGCCGGACGACGTGGCCGTGGAGGCGGCGTTCGGGCGGGTGGACGACGCCGACCAGATCGCCGCGCCGGAGCACCTGCCGCTCGCCTGCACCGGCGACGCCGGGCAGGGGCAGTGGGCGTTCGAGGGCGACGTGCCGCTGGTGCGCACCGGCGCGTTCGGCTACACCGTGCGGGTCCTCCCACGTCACGCAAACCTGGCGAGCGCCGCCGAACTCGGCCTGATCACCTCGGCATGATGCCTAATTCTCTGGAAGAGGTCCGAGGTTCACCATCGCGACCAGCAGGAGGAACAGCACGGCCGCCGCAAGTGCGTAGAAACCTTTCCACCACCCGTAGCCCGAGAAGGCCTCACCACTACTCGCCACGAAGATCACGAACCCGAGGGTGGTGACGGCCAGTTGCTTCATGCGCGTGACGTGCAATACCGATCGGGCGAATAGCGGCGTCACGACGGCCCCTACGAGGAGGAGCGCGAGGTAGGCGCGGTGGACGGCTTCGCCAGCGAACGTGTCAGGTATAGGGGCGGCAAGGACTACGTATGCGCTGACGACCTCTGCGGGCACGTACTTGAGAAGCCGGTCGAAGTAGTTGTCAGGCTTGGGTGCACCACCCGCCGGAGGTGCGGTATCGGTAGATCCGGGCATAGACGGCCCGATCTGCAGCAGAACAGCATCCCGTTGCGGTTGTGCCAGATTTGCTAGCTGTGTCGCATCTTCCAGGGTGATGATATTTCTGTTCACTATTCCCCCGGCGTAAGACGATGATGCGCGGAATATAGTCCGCCGTTTCCTCAGCGTCGAGCCTTCAGCAGGATCACGGAGCGCGCGGAGACGTCCAACGTCACGTCGGCGGGTGGGGCGTACGTGCCTTCCTGGTCGGGGCAGGCGGTGTCGAGCACGATCTCGTACGACTTCGCCCACGGCAGCCCGGGCAGCGTGAAGCCGGTCGGCGCGTCCCCGGCGTGCAGCACCAGCAGGAACGACTCGTCCACGACGCGCTCGCCGCGCGGGCCGCGCGAGTGGATCTCCTCGCCGTCCACGAACACGCCCAGCGTCACGCCGGGCGCGGACCAGTCGGCCTCGGTGAGCTCGGCGCCGGAGGGGCCGAACCAGCCGAGGTCCTTGACGCCGACGCCGTGCGCGGCGGTGCCGGTGAAGAACGCGCGCCGCCGGAAGACGGGGTGCGCCCGCCGCAGTGCGATGAGCCGCCGGGTGAACGCGAGCAGCTCGGCCTGCCACGGCTCCAGCGCCCAGGAGAGCCACGAGACGTCGGAGTCCTGGCAGTAGGCGTTGTTGTTGCCGCCCTGGCTGCGGCCCATCTCGTCGCCGGCGACGAGCATCGGGACGCCGGAGGACAGCAGCAGGGTGGTGAGCAGGTTGCGCATGGTGCGCCGCCGCGCGTCCAGCACGAGCGGGTCGGAGGTCGGCCCCTCGACGCCGAAGTTCTGCGACCGGTTGTCGTCGGTGCCGTCGCGGCCGTCCTCGCCGTTGGCGTCGTTGTGCTTGGCCTCGTACGACACCAGGTCGGCGAGCGTGAAGCCGTCGTGCGCGGTGACGAAGTTGATCGACGCGTACGGGTGCCGCCCGTCGTCCTGGTACAGGTCGGACGAGCCGGAGAGCCGGTAGCCGAGCTCGGAGAGCGGGGGCGCGGCGGCCCGCCAGAAGTCGCGGACGGAGTCGCGGTACTTGCCGTTCCACTCGGTCCAGATCGGCGGGAACTGGCCGACCTGGTACCCGTCCTCGCCGGCGTCCCACGGCTCGGCGATGAGCTTGACGGCGGAGACGACGGGGTCCTGCTGGACGAGGTCGAAGAACGCCGCGAGCCGGTCGACGGCGTGGAACGACCGGGCGAGCGACGACGCGAGGTCGAAGCGGAAGCCGTCCACGTGCATCTCGGTCACCCAGTACCGCAGCGAGTCCATGATGAGCTGGAGGACGTGCGGGTCGCGCACGTTGAGGGTGTTGCCGGTGCCGGTGTAGTTGGCGTAGCGGCGGCCGTCGACCAGCTTGTAGTACGCCGGGTTGTCGAGGCCGCGGAAGCAGAGGGTGGGGCCGGTCTCGTCGCCCTCGGCGGTGTGGTTGTAGACGACGTCGAGGATGACCTCGAGCCCGGCGGCGTGCAGCGCGCGGACCATCGCCTTGAACTCGCCGACCTGCTGGCCGGCGTCGCCGGTGGACGAGTACGCGGCGTGCGGGGCGAAGTAGCCGATGGAGTTGTAGCCCCAGTAGTTGGTGAGACCGCGACGCAGCACGGCGGGCTCGGGCACGAAGTGGTGGACCGGCATCAGCTCGACGGCGGTGACGCCGAGCGACACCAGATGCTCCAGCGCGGCCGGGTGGGCGAGGCCGGCGTAGGTGCCGCGCAACGGCTCGGGGATGCCGGGGTGGCGCATGGTGAAGCCGCGCACGTGCAGCTCGTAGACGACGGTGTCGGCCCACGGCGTCTGCGGGCGCGGGTCGTCGCCCCACGGGAACGCGTCGTGCACGACGACCGACCGCGGCACGAACGGCGCCGAGTCGCGGTGGTCCTGCACGGTGTCGTCGCGGCCGGGCGGGTAGCCGAAGATCGCGTCGTCGAGCGTCAACGAGCCGGACACGGCGCGGGCGTACGGGTCGAGCAGCAGCTTGGCGGGGTTCCAGCGGAGGCCGCGCGCGGGGTCGAACGGCCCGTCGGCGCGGAAGCCGTACCGCTGGCCTGGACCGACGCGGGCGACGTAGCCGTGCCAGACCTTGTTGGTGGTCTCCTCGAGCGGGATGCGCGTCTCGGTGCCGTCGGGGTCGAACAGGCAGACGTCGACGGCCTCGGCGCCGTCGGAGAAGACGGCGAAGTTGGTGCCCTCGCCGTCCCACGTCGCGCCGAGCGGGTACGGGCGGCCCGGCCAGGTGCGCAACGGGTGCTCGGTCACGATCCGGCCTCCGACCGGGCGTCGCCGCGGCGGGCGCGGCGGCGCCGCTCCGGCGGGAACAGGTCCTTGTCGGGCAGCGGCCCGGTGATCCGCTGGCCGCGGCGGGAGCGTTCGAGCATGGCGTGCACGACGAGCGCGTTGTGCAGCAGCGTCGCGAACTCGTCCGGCGCGGTGAGCAGCCAGCCGTGCCGGCCGTGCACGACCTCGGGCGTGAGCGCGTTGGAGATCTCGCCGAACGCGCCCGGCGTGATGAGCCGGTCCCGGTCGCCCCACACGAACAGCACGGGCAGGCCGTCGTCGACGAGGCGCTGCGCGTCGTCCGCGAGCTGCGCGGACAGCGCGAGGTAGGCGGTGACGGCGGCGGTCACCGGGCGGCGGACGACGTTGGGGAGCAGGTCGCGGAGGACGCCGGTGACGGCATCGACGGTGGCGCGCGGGCCGGCGTCGAACATCGTGCCCGGGTGCGCCTCGGACAGCGCGCCGAGCGCCCACTGCCACCACGGCCGGCCGGTCATGCCGTCGCGGCGGCCGGGCGCGCCGCCGACGCTGTTGACGAGGGTGAGCGAACGCACCAGGTCCGGGCGGCGCGCGGCCAGCCGGATCGCGACGCCGCCGCCGAGCGAGTGGCCCATGACGAACGCCGGGGAGTCGAGCGCCAGCTCGTCCAGGAACGCCGCGACCCGGTCGGCGTAGGTGTCGAGGTGCAGCGCGCGCAGCGGCGGCGCGCTGCTGCCGCCGAAGCCGGGCAGCGCGGGCGCGATGACGCGGATGCCGGCGCGGCAGAGCGGGGTGACGGCGCGGGCGTAGACGCGCGGCGTCATGCCCCAGCCGTGCAGGAACAGCAGCGGGTCGCCCTCGCCGGCGTCGAGCCAGCGCACGCGCGCGCCGTCGACTTCGGTCGTGTGCCACGCGACGGCGGGCACGACTCGCAGCGGCACGTGTGCGAGGCTATCCGCTCGTGCCCGTCGTCGTGACCGCCGCCGAGACTCCGCTGGGCCGGGTGGTCGTGGAGCGGCTGCGCCGCGAGGGCGCGGAGGTCCGCGCCGTCGTCGGCAAGCCGGTGACCGACCTGGGCGTGCCGACCTCCCTCGCCGACTGGGGCGACGCGGAACGCCTCGGCGCGGTGCTGGAGGGCGCGCACACCGTGATCCACCTGGCCGGGCGGCGGCGGGTGCCGGACCTGCTGGCGGCGGCGGAGGGCAGCGGCGTCGTGCGGATCATCACGACCGCCCCGCACGCGGCGCTCGCGGACGCGCCGTACGAGGTGTTCGTGACGGTGGTGCGCCGGTGGCGGCCGGACCTCGCCGAGGTCGCGGAGATCCTCGTGGCGGCCGACCGCCGCGTCTGACGCGGTGCGACCAGGAGGCGCCGGGCCGCGCGGCACCGGTCCCGCTTGTTCCGCGCCGCTGCGCGGCGCTCCCTTCGTCGCGGGACCGGTGCCGCGCACCCCGCCGCCTCCTGGTCGCTAGGCTCGCGCCCCATGGAGCTCGTACGCCTCGAGGTCGAGGGCGGCATCGGCACGATCCGCCTCGACCGGCCCCCGATGAACGCCCTCAACGTGCAGGTGCAGGACGAGCTGCGCGCGGCCGCGGCGGAGGCGTCGGACCGCGACGACGTCCGCGCCGTCGTCCTCTACGGCGGGCCGAAGGTGTTCGCGGCCGGCGCGGACATCAAGGAGATGGCGACCATGTCGTACGTCGACATGGTCAAGCGCGCGGGCGCGTTGCAGGACTGCTTCACGGCGGTGGCGCGGATCCCGAAGCCGGTGGTCGCGGCGGTGACCGGGTACGCGCTCGGCGGCGGCTGCGAGCTGGCGCTGACGGCGGACTTCCGGGTCTGCGGCGACAACGCGAAGCTCGGCCAGCCGGAGATCCTGCTCGGCATCATCCCGGGCGCCGGCGGCACCCAGCGGCTGCCGCGGCTGGTCGGCCCGGCGCGCGCGAAGGACCTGGTGTTCTCCGGCCGGTTCGTGGACGCGCAGGAGGCGCTGCACATCGGCCTGGTGGACAAGGTCGTCGCGCCGGACGACGTGTACGCGGCGGCGGTCGAGCTGGTGTCCCGCTACGCCAACGGTCCCGCGTACGCGCTGCGCGCCGCGAAGGAGGCGATCGACGAGGGGCTCGACGTCGACCTCGACGGCGGGCTGCGGATCGAGCGGAAGCTGTTCGCCGGGCTGTTCGCGACGGAGGACCGGACGATCGGGATGGAGTCGTTCGTGGCGAACGGGCCGGGCAAGGCGGAGTTCCTGGGGCGCTGATGGACGCGAAGACGGCCAACGTCGTCTACCACGACTACGAGGCCGACCAGTACGACGAGAAGTGGTCGATCAGCTACGACGAGCGCTGCGTCGAGTACGCGCGCGACCGGTTCGTGCGGATGGCCGGCACCGACGGCTGGCCGTACCCGAAGACGCTGGAGGTCGGCTGCGGCACCGGCTTCTTCACGCTGAACCTCCTGCTCGCCGGGGTGCTCGGCGAGGCGCACGTCACCGACATCTCCTCCGGCATGGTGCGGGTCGCCGAGCGCAACGCGCGCGAGCTCGGCCTGACCGTGCACGGCAAGGTCGCCGACGCCGAACGCCTGCCGTACGACGACGGCACGTTCGACCTCGTCGTCGGCCACGCGGTGCTGCACCACATCCCCGACGTCGAGCTGGCGCTGCGCGAGGTGCTGCGGGTGCTGAAGCCGGGCGGGCGGTTCGTGTTCGCGGGGGAGCCGACGACGTACGGCGACCTCGTCGCGCGGCGGCTGTCGCACGCGGCGTGGGTGGCGGCGACGCGGCTGTCGCACCTGCCGCTCGTCCGCGACGGCTGGAGCCGGCCGAAGGACGAGCTGAAGGCGTCGAGCGACGCGGCGGCGCTGGAGTCGCAGGTGGACCTGCACACGTTCCACCCGGAGGACCTGGCACGGACCGCGCTGCGCGCGGGCGCGGTCGACGTGCGCGCCGACGCCGAGGAGCTGACGGCGGCGTGGGCGGGCTGGCCGATCCGCACCGTCGAGTACGCCGTCAACCCGGAGCGGCTCGGCACGCGCTGGAAGTTCTTCGCGTTCAACACGTGGCGGCGGCTGACCTGGCTGGACGAGACGCTGCTGCGCCGCGTCGTGCCGAAGGCGTTCTTCTACAACGCGCTCGTCACCGGCACGAAGCCGTAGCCGTGGAGCTCGCGTTCGAGGCGGAGCTGTGGCAGCACGGCGGCGAGGGCGGCTGGTGCTTCGTCACGCTGCCGGTGGAGGTGGCCGACGAGGTCCGCGACGTGGTGCCGGCCGGCAACGGCTTCGGCTCGCGGCGCGTCACCGCCGAGATCGGCGAGTCGCGGTGGCAGACGTCGCTGTTCCCCGAGCGGGCGTCCGGGTCGTTCGTGCTGCCGGTCAAGCAGCCGGTGCGCCGGGCGAACGACCTCCTGCCCGGCGACCGCGTCCGCGTGCGCCTGGCCCTCGGTTAGCGTTGCGCGGGTGAGCCGCGACCCGCGCCAGGCGCGCTACCTGACCTGGGCGTCGTTGCGCTGGGTGTGGCGCAACCGGGCGTTCACGCCGTGGTACCTCGTGCGGTACTGGCGGTTCTTCACCTGGCGGCTGCGCAACCGGCACATCGTCACCGAGGGGTTCGTCTTCCTCGGCAAGAACGTCGAGCTCTACGCGCGCAAGGGGTTCGGCCGGATGGTCGTCGGCCGTTGGGTGCACATCGGCAACGGCAACGCGATCCGCTGCCACGAGGGCAACCTGCGCATCGGCGACAAGTGCGTCTTCGGCAAGGACAACACCGTCAACTGCTACCTGGACATCGAGTTCGGGGAGGCGGCGCTGGCGGCGGACTGGGTCTACATCTGCGACTTCGACCACGTCTTCGACGACGTGCACGTGCCGATCAAGGACCAGGGGATCGTGAAGTCGCCGGTGCGCATCGGGCGCGACGTGTGGATCGGGGAGAAGGCGTCGGTGCTGCGCGGCGTGCACATCGGCGAGGGGTCGGTCATCGCGTCGCACTGCCTGGTCAACAAGGACGTGCCGCCGTACTCGGTCGCGGTCGGCGTGCCGGCGCGGGTGGTGCGCAACCGGCTGGACGACTACCGCGCCGCCGAGGCGAAGCGGCTGGCGCACGAGGACATCGCCCGCAAGGTCGCCGAGGCGGCCACCGAACGTGCCGCCGCCAAGGGCCGCGCCCGCCGGTAGCGGCGGCGCGGCCCTCGGCGGCTCGTTCCTACGGGCAGGTGACCGCGGGGTTCCAGTCCGCGAACATGCCGTTGACGTTGTCGCGCCAGATCCAGGCGTGCAGCTCGTAGAACGGCGGCAGGTCGTACCGGTTGCCCGCCGGCACCAGCTCGAACTCCTGCCCGAACAGCGACGGCGGGTCGTCGTGGTCCGCGTCCCACGCGGACGCGATGACGACGTACTCGGCCGCGACGAGCCGCAGCGTGCCGTCGGGGCGCGGCGCGTAGACGAGCGCCTCCGGCGCGCCGGCGCTGACCGCGGGGTCCCCGACGAGCGCCCCCTGCACGTAGTGCACGCCCATGCCGCCCTCGCCGGGCTGGTCGATGCAGGCGACGCCGTCGCGGTCGGTGAACCGGCCGTACCCCTCGTCCGTGGCGACGGCGAGGTCGTGGAACCGCGCGGTGGCCGCGCGGGCGGTGGCGAGCTCGGGCGGCGCCGCCAGGGCGGTGCCGGTGAGCGCGAGGCAGGTGGCGACGGTCGCCGCGGCGACGGTGCCGGTCCGCTGGATGGTGCGCATGGGAGGTTCCCCTCAGCAGTCGGTGGGGCCGAGCGAGGTGAGCACCTCGCCGGCGACGGCGCGGCCGGCGGCGAGGCCGGCCTGGTTGCTGAACTCGAAGTGCAGGCCGCCGACGACGCGCGACCGGCCGGCCTCCGCGGCGGCGGCCGAGAACGACGCGTACGTCCGCGGCTGGCCGGCGCCGGTGTCGAGCGAGAACGGCACCGCGTCGGTGCAGAGCACGCCGGCGAGCACGGTGGCCGCGGCGGCGCTGAACGACGAGTGCCCCGACCAGTGCTCCGGCGACGAGCCGGCGGAGCCGCCGCGCGGCGACCACGACGGGTCGGCGACGGTGGCCGCGTTGCCGTCGGTGTCCGCCTCGCGGATCGCGGTGACGGGGCGCCAGGAGTGCCAGCGGTACTTGGTGGCGTACGTCGGCGCGACCGTGTCGGCCATCGCCATCGACTCCAGCGCGAGCAGCCGCGTGGTCCGCGCGAGCGGCCAGCCCGCGGCCAACGACGACGCGACGCCGAGCCAGGCGCCGGGCGGCTGGACGCTGTTCGCCCCGAGCGCCCAGAAGCGGTACGTCGCGAGTCGGCCCTCGTCCGGCGTGGCCGCGCTGCCCGCGTCGGTCACGTCGGCGAACGCCGCGGCGTACTCGGCGCTGGTCAGCGCCGGCGGCCCGGCGGAGACGTACCCGGCCGGGTCGGCGATCGCGAACGGCGCGAGGTTGCGGTACTGCACGCCGGACCACGACGCGCGGAACTCGCCGGGCGCGGTGCCGCCGGCCTGCGACGCCGCGGGCGCGGAGCCGTCGTTGGCACGGGCGTCGAGGACGCGCGCGGCGACCCGCGCGCCCCAGTCGCGGCCGAGCGTGGCCTGGCCCGGTGCGGTGACCGTGGCGAGGTCGGCGGCGAGGCGGGCGTCGTACGCCGCCGCGCGCGCCGGGTACAGGGCCGCGAGCACGTCGTGCGCGGCGCCCGCGGCGGCCGCCACGGGGTCGCCCGCGGCGCCGGGCGACGGCGGCACGAGCGCGGGCGCGTGCCGGTCGACGGTGGTGGGGAGGCCGTTGACGGCGTCGTACATCGCGACCTCGACCATCGCGTACAGCCGCGCCGCGGCCGCGTCGCCGCCGTTGGTCGCGCGCACGGTGTCGAGCGAGAGCGCCGTCCACGCGCGGGCGACGTCGCCGCTCGCCTGCGGCACCGCCGCGTGCGCGGGCGCCACCAGGACGGCGGCACCCGCGACGGCGGCGGCGAGGAGCTGCCTCACAGGTACGCGTACGGGTCGAGCACGCTGACCTCGGTGATGCTGTCCACCGGCAGGCCGTTGTGCTTGGCGACGAGGCGGATCGCCTCCGGGCTCGGCGCGTCGTAGACGCAGAACGTCTTCTCCTTGTCGGTGGTCACGTACGAGTGGACCCAGGTGACGCTCTCCCGCGCGTTCGTGCCGATGACGGCGTCGCAGGTGGCGGCGCCCTCGGCGTTGCGGGGGATGTCGAGGCCGTCGGGGAAGGTGCGTTCGACCAGGTAGCGCGGCATCGCGGGCTCCTCGGGGAGTCGGGTGAAGGGGACGCCGCGACGCTACGAACGGGGCGGATGCCCGCACATCGGTACCTACTGCCCATGTCGGGCGGCGGCGGTACCTACATCAGGCGGGCGGCGTCGGCGCGGGAGCGGACGCCGAGCTTGCGCAGCACGGCCGACACGTGGTGGTCGACGGTGCGGCGGGAGACGACGAGCCGGTCGGCGATGGCGGCGTTCGACAGCCCCTCGCGGACCAGCGACAGCACCTCGCGCTCGCGCTCGGTGAGGCCGAGCGGGTCGGCGCCGGTGGACGTCCGCGGCCCGCGCGGGATGCTCGTGGCGCCGAGCTCGCGCAGCTTCGCGGTGACCCGGCGCAGCAACGGCCCCGCGCCCAGCTCGCCGAGCACCCGCGCGGCGTCGCGCAGCGCCTCGACGTCGTCGCCCTCGTACGCCGCGAGCGCGGCCTCGTACCGGCAGCCGCGCGCGGTCCACAGCGCCGCCGCGCCGCGCCAGTCGCCGGCGACGAGCAGCGCCCACGGCTCCCCGGGCGGACCGGTGACCTCGCCGGTGAGCCCGAACCGCCACGCCCACCCGCAGACCGGGCTGCCGAGGACCGACTCGGGCCGCGACCGGGCGACGGCCAGCGCCTCGTGCAGGTCGGGCGGCGGGTCGGTCGCGCCGTCGAGCCAGGCGGCCTCGGCGCACGCCGTGGCGACGTAGGCGTACCGCTGGAGCTCGCGGGTCTCGCGCGTCACGGCCATGGCCTCGTCGAGGACCGGCCACACGCCGGGGTCGCCGCGGCGGGCCCGGACCCGGCCGAGCACGGACAGCGCGGTGACCCGCGAGACCGGCGCGCTGCCGGGGTGCGCGCGGACCTGCTCGGCGGCGCGCGTGGCGCCGGTCCAGTCGTCGTGCTCGGCGAGGTGCTGCGCGAGGAAGCCGAGCATGTACACGCGCCACGCGTCGAGGTCGCGTTCCTCGCAGTACGCGATGCCGTCGGCGAGGGTCGGGCCGGCGATCGCGGCGTTCTGGCGGTTGACGGCGCAGGTGCCGAGGTTCGTGTACGCCCGCGCCACGTGCTCCTCGAGGCCGCGGTCGAGCGCCATGGCGAGGCTGCGCCGCAGCAGGTCGAAGCCCGCGTCGTCGCCGCTGCACGCCCGCGCGGTGCCGACGTTGTTGAGGGCGTGCAGGACTGCCTCGTCGTCGCCGAGCGGCTCGGCCAGCGCCAGCGCGCGCTCGCCCCACGCGATCGTCTCCGCGAGGTCGCTGTCGAGCATCGCGAGCTGCGCGCGGGTGCTGTACGCCATCGCCAGCTCGTGCCCGGGGCCGAACGGTTCGAGCGCCTCGACCGCGGCCCGGCTGTACGCATCGGCGTCCTCGCGCCGCCCGGCGAACCACGACAGCCGCGACAGCCAGCGCATCGCGGCGCCCTCGCGGGCGCGGTCGCCGACCGAGCGCCAGCAGGCGAGCGCCTCCTCGTGCGCCTCCAGCGCCCAGAGCGGGCGGTCGGTGAGGTAGCACTCGAACGAGCGGCGTTCGAGCAGCTCCGCTCGCTCGGCCGGCTCGAGCGAGCCCGCGTGGCGCAGTGCCCGCGCGTACTGCCCGGCGGCCTCCACGTGCGCGCCGAGCGCGGCGGCGGCCTCGGCCGCGAGCGGCGCGTAGCGCAGCACGTCGGCCGCGAGGCCCGCCGCGTCGGCGTGGTGCGCGAGCCGCGCCGCGTCGGCGTCGGTGCGTTCGAGGGAGCGCAGCAACGCCTCGTGCAGCTCGCGCCGGCGCCCCGGCGGCACGGCGCTCTCGACGGCGAGCCGGCCCAGCTCGTGCCGGAACCGCACGCCGTCGCCGTCCGCCACCAGCACGCCCGAGTCGAGGCAGCGGTCGAGCGCGGCCGCGTCCTCGCCGGTGGCGCCGGCGAGGAGGCGGCGTTCGGCGCGGTACGGCACGAGCGACGCCGCGTCGGCGACGGCGCGCGCGTTCGCCGGGAGCCGCCCCACCCGCGCGAGCACGGCGTCGCGCACCGTCTCCGGGATCTCCGCCGAGCCCGCCGCGACGACCTCGGAGACGAAGAACGGGTTGCCGCCGGTCGCGCGGTACAGCGTCTCGCCGTCGAGGCCGTGCGTCGCCGCGATCGCGTCCACGGCGTCGCGGGAGAGCAGCGGGACGTGCAGCCGGCGGACGGCCGCCGCGCCGGCGAGGTCGCCGAGCACCAGGCGGAGCGGGTGGGTGGCGGTCACCTCGTCGTCGCGGTACGTCGCCACCAGCAGCACCGGAACGTCGCCCAGCCGGCGGCCGAGGAACCGCAGCAGGTCCAGCGTCGCCTCGTCGGTCCAGTGGACGTCCTCGAACACCACGACGCGCGGCGTCTCGCGCAGCGCGGCGAGCACGTGCGCGAACGTGTCGTGCGGCGCGGCGTGCGGCGCGAGGTCGACGCCGAGCTCGCCCGCGACGTCGCGCAGCGGGCCGAGCGGCCGCGGCGTGTCCAGCGGGTCGCACGCGCCGACCAGCACCGGCACCCGCGCGTCCTCCGCGAGCGCCCGGACCAGCGACGTCTTGCCGGCGCCCGCCTCGCCGCCGACCAGCGCCATCCGCCCGGCACCCGCGGCGGCCTCGTCCAGCCAGCCGCCGAGCTCGCGCCGGAGGCCGGCGCGTTCGAGCAGGTCCACGCGCGCATTCAACAGCGACTACGCCCCGGCGTCGCCGCCGAGCAGCGCGGAGGCGTCGTAGAGGACGCGCAACGGCACCTTCGCCTCCGCCACGAACCCGGCCCGCAGCGCGCGCTCCTCGCGGGCGGCGCGCTCGTAGCCGGCGGCGGTGCGGCGGGCGATCGCGTCCCACGTGTAGTCGCGCGCGAGCAGCTCGCGCGCGTCGCGGACGAGGCGTTGCGCGAGCACCTCGTCGCGGAGGATGCCGGTGACGGCGTCGGCGAGCGCCGCGGGGTCGCCGGGCGGGAACCGCAGGCCGGTGACCCCCGGGGACACGAACTCCCGCAGCCCGCCCGTGTCGGCGACGACGAGCGGCGTGCCCGCCGCCGCGCACTCCAGCGCGACCATGCCGAACGGCTCGTACAGCGACGGCACGACCGCGCACCGCGCGGCGGCGGCGAGGACGGCGAGCTCCTCCGGCGACAGGAAGCCGAGGAACTCCACCGCGCGGCCGACGCGCAGCGACCGCGCCATCGCCCGCAGCTCCGCCTCGTGCGTGCCGACGCCGGCGATGACGAGGCGCACGCCGGGGTGCCGGCGGCGCAGCCGGGGGAGCGCCTGGAGGACGGTCTGCACGCCCTTCTCGTACTCGAGGCGGCCGGCGTAGAGCAGCAGCGGCGCGCCGTCCGGGGCGAGCCGCGCGCGCAGGGCGGCGACCCGCTCGGCGTCGGCGTGCCAGTGGGCGAGGTCGATGCCGTTGGGGACGACGTCGACCTTCTCCGGCGGCAGCGCGAACAGCCGCAGCACCTCGTCGCGCATGTACGCCGAGCAGGTCACGACCCGCCGCGCCTCGTAGGTGAGCCACCACTCGACGGAGTGGATCGCGCGGTTGACCGGCCCCGGCAGGTACCCCTGGTGGCGGCCCGCCTCGGTCGCGTGGACGGTCGCCACGAGCGGTGCGCCGGTGTGGTCCTTCAGCGTCTTCGCCGCGTGCGCGACCAGCCAGTCGTGCGCGTGCACGACGTCCGGGTCGAACTCGTCCAGCACCCGCAACGCCGCCCGCGTGATCGAGTGGTTGAACGCCATCACCCAGGCGAGCAGCTCCTCGAACGGCACGAGCGGCGGGTCCTCGGCGACCCGCACGACGCGCACGCCCTCGACCACGGCGTCGGCGGGCGCGTCCGGGTGGTCGCGGCTGACGACGACGACGGCGTGCCCCTCCCGCACGAGGGAGGTGGCCAGCGCGTGGACGTGCCGGCCCAGCCCGCCGACGACCCGCGGCGGGTACTCCCAGGACAGCATGAGGACGTTCATCGGTGGGAATGCTCCCAGGTGCGCACGGCGGCGGCGAACGCGGGTCACGTTTCGGCGAAGGGGCGGACAGGACGGGGGTGGGGGCGGTTCCATGACGGACGGAGGCGCGCGCATCCGCGCGTGGACGAGCATGAGCCGACCCGGGGTGGTCGGGTCCGAGGCGCTGTTCGAGGACCCGCACACGGACGGCCGCATGCGCGCGCTGATCCCCCGGTTCGCGTTCCTCGGCGCGGCGGCGTACGTCGTCGTGGCCGGGCTGGCCAGCCGGTCGGCGACCGAGCTGGTGGCGCTCGGCGTGGTGCTCGTCGTGACGCTGGCGCTGACGGTGCTGCTCGCGCGCGGCACGGTGCTGTCGCGGGTGTCGCGGCGGACGGTGTTCGTGGTGCTGGTGACCTACGCCGCGCTGATCGCGGTGCCGACCACCGACCACGACGCCGTGCTGCTGCTGGACGAGATCCTCCAGGTGCTGGCCGTGCTCTTCGGCGCGGTGTTCTTCGCCGGATGGGCGCGGTTCGGGACGCCGCTGTCGATCGCCGTCGTGGTGCACCTGGTGCTGACGGCCGGGGGGAAGGGGTCGTGGGGCGAGCTCGGCGCGCACGTCGCCGGGTACGTGCTCGTCGGCTACTTCGGCAGCGAGGTCGCGTCGACGCTGCGCGAGTCGCTGCGCGCCAACCGCGCGATCCACTCGGTGCTCGAGGCGGCCACCGGCGAGCTGGCCGAGGAGGACATCGCGGCGATCGGGCTGCGCGCGGCGCTGGTGGTGTCGCGGTTCGAGGCCGGCGCGGTGACGCTCGCCGACGGCGAGGCGTTGCGGGTCGTCGCGACGAGCGGGTTCCCCGAGGTGGTCGTCGACGACCTGCCGCCGCTGCGGGTCGACGGGCCGGGCCTGTCGGCCGCGGTCGTGCGTAGCGGGGAGCCGTTGTACGTCGAGGAGGCCGGCGAGCTGCTCGGTGCCGAGCAGGCGGTGATGCGCTGGGGCGCGCGGTGCCTCGCGGGCGTGCCGGTGCGCTACCACGGCGAGGTGATCGGCACGGTGACGCTCTGCCACCGGTCGCCGCGCGGGTTCGCCGACGCCGACCGGCACCGCGTCGCGCAGGTCGCCGAGCAGCTCGGCCTCGCCCTCGGCAACGCCCGCGCGTACCGCCGCGAGGCCGCCGTCGCCGCGCGGCTGCTCGACCTGAACCGCCGCAAGGACGAGTTCCTCGCCAACGTCTCCCACGAGCTGCGCACGCCCGCCACGTCGCTGGGGCTGGCGGCGCGGACGTTGCATGCCGGGCGCGGCCGGCTCACCGAGGAGCAGGAGGCGCGGATCGTCGAGATGATGCGCCGCCGCTCCGCGGAGCTGACCGGGCTGATCGAGGCGCTGCTCGCCGAGACCGTCGCGGCCAGCGGGCAGACGCGGCTGGAGACGCAGCCGGTGGACTGGGCGGAGGCGCTGCCGCGGTGGGTCGCCGCCGCCGAGGACGTCACCGGCCGCCACGTCGACCTGGAGCTGCCGGACGCGCCGGTGGTGTCGTTCGCGGACCCGGCGAAGTGCGAGCGGATCGTCGGCAACCTGCTCTCCAACGCCACGAAGTTCTCCGAGCCGGACACGCCCGTCACCTGCCGCCTCGACGCGGACGCGGACGCGGTGCGGGTGACCGTCACCGACCGCGGCGTGGGCATCGCGGAGCACGTGCTGCCGCACGTGTTCGACCGGTTCTTCCAGGGCGACGGCTCGTCCACCCGCGCGCACGGCGGGCTCGGCATCGGGCTGTCGCTGGTGCGGCACTTCGCCCAGGCGCACGGCGGGTCGGTCGACATCGCGTCGACGGAGGGCGTGGGGACGACGGTCACCGTGACGCTGCCGCGCGACGTGGCGGGGGCCGCCCCGCGGCTGTCGGTGGTCCCGCCGCTCGGGGCCTAGAACGCGCGCGCGTCGAGGTGGCCGAACGGCCCGTCGACCGCGCGCAGCCGCTCGGCCACGGCCGCGCCGCGCCCGGCCTCGACCGCCTGCGCCAGCTCGTGGAACCGCGCGACGTGCGCCGCGTGCCGCCCCCGCGCGTACTCCGCCGCCGTGTCCTTCGAGACGCAGAACGCCCAGTCGCTCGACATGACGAGGAACGCCTCCCGCGCGAGCTGGTCCAGCGCCGCGTCGCGGCCGCCGCGCGGGTCGCGGCCGTCCACCGCCTTGAGCAGGCGGCGTTGCACGTCGTGCGACTCGCCCAGCAGGTCCGGCACCTCCCAGACGTGCCAGTCCTTGCCGGACCCCCACGAGCCCGGCTGGAGGTCGACCGACCGCTCGGCGTCGGCGCGCGCCTCGCGCAGCGTCGTCAGCCGGACGCCGGCCTCCGGCAGCAGCCGCAGCACGCGTTCCAGCCAGGCCGGCCCCTCGTGCCACCAGTGGCCGAACAGCTCGGTGTCGTACGCGACGACGGTCATCCCCGGGCGCCCGCGCTCGCGCCCGATCGCGGTGAGCCGCTCGACCACCACGCGCACGAAGTCCTCGGCGTCGCGCTCGACCGCGAGCGCCGCCCGGGCAGGGTCGTACGGCCGCTTCTCCTCCGGCGGCGTCCGCGTGCTGGTGACCCGCGCGGGCCGCAGCCCGCTGCCGTGGTCGAACGTGTGGAAGTCGCGGTACCACCGCCCGCCCGGGTAGCCCGAGCGCGGCGACCAGACCCGGTACGTCACGTCCAGGTCGCGGCCGAACACGACGACGTCGCCGTCGCCGACCCGGCGCGGCGCGGTCGTGTCGACGCCGCTGCCGAGCAGCGTCGGGCCGTCGGCGACGAAGTGGGTGACACCCGCGGCGGCGTAGTGGCGTTCCAGGCCGGGCGCGTAGCCGCACTCCGGCGCCCAGATGCCCTCCGGCCGCGCGCCGAGGCGGATCGCGGCGTCGTCCAGGCCGGTCCGGAGCTGCGCGCGGACCAGCCGCTCGTCCGCGAGCAGCGGCTGGAACGGGTGCGTCGCCGGCCCGCCGAGCAGCTCCACGACGCCGCTGTCCCGCAACGCCCGCAGCACCGGCGCGCCGCCGTGGCGCCAGCGGCGTTCGAACCGGTCCAGCGCGTGCGACGCGAGCCGCCACTCGTACGCCGCCGTCTCCTTGAGCGCCGCGTCCGCGCCGGGCCGCGCGGCGAGCGAGGCGGCGCGGACCTGCCAGGTGCCGAGCCAGGTGTGGTGCTGGCGCAGCAGGTACGGGTCGTCCAGCATCGCCGCGACGACGGGCGTGACGCCGAGGGTGAGCACGTCGGTGCGGCCGTCGCCGGCGAGGCGTTCGAGCACCTCGGTCACCGGGTCGTAGGAGGTCGCCCACGCCTGGTGCAGCCACTCCTCGCCGACCGGCCAGGCGCCGGCGTGCGCGAGCCAGGGCAGGTGCGTGTGCAGGACGACGCAGCAGGTCCCGATCATCGGCGGACGGCCACCGCGACCAGGTCGAGGCTGGTGTCGACGCCCTCGGGCGTGATCGCGAAGTCGTCCGCCGTGACCCGCCGCACCATCTCCCGCACGCCCGCCGGCCACCCCTCCGGCGACGACGCGAGCTGCGCGCCGACGAGCGGGCCGCGGCGGCGTTCCCAGCGCTCGATCCGGCGGCCGTGCCGGACGCCGAGCATCCGCGTCACCGCGAACCGCGGCGCCAGCAGCTCGTGCAGCTCGCGCGCCGACAGCTCACGGGTGTGGAACGGGTTCAACGGCGTGTCCCGGCCCGGCGAGAATGTCAGCCGGTTCGGCGTCGTGACGACGAGCGTCCCCGCCGGCCGCAGCACGCGCGCGCACTCGGCGACGAACCCCGGCTGGTCGTGCAGGTGCTCGATCGTCTGGAGGCTCACGACCACCTCGGCCGCGCCGTCGGCGACCGGGAGGCGTTGCAGGTCGCAGTGGACCGGCGTGACCCCGGGGTAGCTGTCGCGGACGTGCGCGAGCACGTCCGGCGCGTAGTCGAGCGCGACGACCGCGCGCGCCGCCCGCCGCAGGAACGCCGCGCCGTACCCCTCGCCGCAGCCCGCGTCGACCACGAGTGCGCCCGCGCACCACGGCGCGAGCCACCGGTAGGCGACCTCGTGGCGGCGGAACCAGTAGTTCTCGTCGGCGATGCCGGGGAGCGTCCGCTCGCCCGTCAACGTCAGCCCGGTCACGCCCGCACGGTACCGGCCGGTTCGCCGGACACGCCCGCCGGGGAGGCGGTACAACGGCGCCGTGAGGCGTCTCCCGCTGCTCGCCGCTCCCGCGCCGTTGCTCGTCGCCGTCCGGTCCGGGTCGCGGCGGTGGGGTACTTCCGGCTGCGGCGGCCGGACCCGACACCAGTGTCGGTTTGACTGCTAGCCGCCAGCAAGCAACCCTTCGCGCATGAACATCGTGGTGTGCGTGAAGCAGGTCCCGGACACGTGGGCCGAGAAGCGGCTCGACCCCACCGACAAGACCGTCGACCGCGCCGGTGTCGACGGCGTCATGAACGAGATCGACGAGTACGCCGTCGAGGAGGCGCTCCGGCTCAAGGAGGCCCACGGCGGCGAGGTCACCGTCCTGACGATGGGTCCGGCCAAGGCCGTCGAGACGATCCGCAAGGCGCTGTCCATGGGCGCCGACAAGGCGGTCCACGTCAGCGACGACGCGCTCCACGGCACCGACGCGCTCGGCACCTCGCACGCGCTCGCCAAGGCCCTCGGCACCATCGAGGGCTGGGACCTCGTCATCGCCGGCTCCGAGTCGACGGATGCGCGGATGTCCGTCGTGCCCGCGATGCTCGCCGAGCAGCTCGGCGTCCCGCAGCTCACCATGGCGCGCAAGGTCACCGTCGAGGGCGGCACCGTCCGCATCGAGCGGCAGACCGAGTCCGGCTACGACGTCGTCGAGGCGGCGACGCCCGCCGTCGTCTCCGTCGTCGAGAAGATCAACGAGCCGCGGTACCCGTCGTTCAAGGGGATCATGGCCGCGAAGTCCAAGCCGCTCACCACGCTCACCGTCGCCGACGCCGGCATCGATACCTCGCTCGTCGGGCTCGGTGGCGCGAAGACCGAGGTCGTGGAGTTCGCGGCCCGCCCGCCGCGCGAGAGCGGCACCATCGTCAAGGACGAGGGCGACGGCGGCACCAAGCTCGCCGAGTTCCTCCAGTCGCAGAAGTTCATCTAGGGAGCGCGTACTTCATGGCTGAGATCCTCGTCCTCGTCGAGCACGCCGACGGCACCCCCAAGAAGGTGACGTTCGAGATGCTCACCAAGGCGCGCGAGCTGGGTGAGCCGAGCGCCGTCTTCGTCGGCCGCAACTACGCCGCCGCCAAGGAGCGCCTCGCCGAGTACGGCGCCGCCAAGGTGTACGTCGCCGAGGGCGACGAGTACGCCGACCACGTCGTCGCGCCCGCCGCCGAGGTGCTCGCGTCGCTCGTGCGGTCGGCGTCGCCCGCCGCGGTGTTCGTCGCGTCGTCCGCGGACGGCAAGGAGGTCGCCGCCCGCCTCGCGGTCAAGACGTCCTCCGGCGTCCTCACCGACGCCGTCGACGTCGCCGACGGCTTCGTCGCGACGCAGAACGTGTTCGGCGGCGCGACCGTCGTCCAGTCCCGCGCGCACGGCACCCCGATCGTCTGCCTCCGCCCCAACTCCACGCCCCCCACCGCCGCGCCGTCGACGCCCGCCGAGGAGCAGGTGTCGTTGACGCTCTCCGACGCCGCCAAGGGCGCCCGCGTGGTCGACCGGGTCGTGGAGGAGAAGGGCGGCCGCCCCGACCTCACCGAGGCGTCGGTCGTCGTCTCCGGTGGTCGCGGCCTCGGCGGCGCCGAGCACTTCGCGCTGATCGAGACCCTCGCCGACTCCCTCGGCGCGGCCGTCGGCGCCTCGCGCGCCGCCACCGACGCCGGCTGGTACCCGCACCAGAACCAGGTCGGCCAGACCGGCAAGACCGTCTCGCCGCAGCTGTACCTGGCGGTCGGCATCTCCGGCGCGATCCAGCACCGGGCCGGCATGCAGACGTCGAAGACGATCGTCGCGATCAACAAGGACCCGGACGCGCCGATCTTCTCGATCGTCGACTTCGGCGTCGTCGGCGACCTGTTCAACGTCGTGCCGCAGCTCACCGAGGAGATCGCCAAGCGCAAGGCGTAGGGCTGTTGCCAGGGCGCCCGGCTCGCCCTAGGGTGCGCGCATTCGGTCGTGTCGCTTCGCGGCCCGGGGGACGGGGGAACGTCTCGTGGCTCCACGCCGTCTGCGCCTGCTCACCGCCGGCGCGCTCGCTGTCACCGCGGCCCTGCTCGCCGCACCCGCCGCCCGCGCGCAGGCCCCGTTGCCGCCCGCCTCGCGGGTCTGGCTCGGCCTCCAGCTCTCGCCGCGCGACGGCGGCGTCACCGTCGACCGCGTCGAGTACTGCGCGTTCCTGCCCGGCGGCGGCACCGGCACGCTGCCCTGCGGCGTGACGCTCGCGCCCGGCGCGTCGGCGGTCGTCGCCTGCGACTCGGGGACGGTCGCCGGCACCGTCACGGCCAGCGTCCCGCTCGCCGGCGACCTGACGCGCACGGTCGAGGTGCCGTTCCGCGCGACGATCGCCAACGGCACCGGCACCGTCGAAGGCCCGGCCGGCCGCGCCGTCCGCAACGCCACCGACTCGGCGCTGCCCGTGCCCGCGCCGAACGCCTACGCGTACGGCACCGCGACGCTGCGTCCGACGCTGGTCGTCGTCAGCGGTCCGGCGGCCTGCGCGGCCGGCAACGACGGCCCGCCGTGGTCGTTCCGCGCCGACGTCACGGTCGACCCGGACACCGCCGAGGACGCCACGTCGGACGCGTACCTCCTCAGCGGGTCGTTGCCGGTCGAGGTGGTCGACGCGCTCGACGCGCAGGACACCGACCTGGCCGCCGCCGAGGTCTCCGGCGTCGGCATCGACCCCGACACCGGGCTGTTCCTCCAGCCGATCGGCAACGACCCGAACGGCGGGTCGGGCCGCACCTGCAAGCGCGCGGCGCGCGTCGACCGCTCGATCGGCCCGCCCGCGATCGCCGCCCCGGTACAGGTCATCTACTTCGTGCCGAACGACGTCCCGCCGAACATGGGCCTCGACCAGCCGATCGTCTGCAACGACGGCTACCGCGTCGAGTCCGGGATCGGCTACGCGTTCATGAACCTCCGCGACTGGACCGCCTCCGTACGCGGCGGCCAGGCCGACCGCATCCACGGCAAGTCGTACAAGCGGCAGATCCGTTCGGTGACGGCGTACGACAAGTCGTTCACGTTCACCAACGTCATGTTCGTGCGCGGCAACCAGACGGAGGCGTACTACCGCGACTACGAGTACGGCGCCTTCGACGCGATTGTGACGGAGATGGTGCACAGGGGCTGGCGAGGTGGCCGGTTCGCCGTCTTCGCCGACGTCACCGGGTTGCACGCCGTCGGCGGCACGGCCGACGTAGGAGGCGAGTGGGCGGTGGCGTATCGCCGGCTCCGCAGCAACAAGGGGGTGCAGACCGCGGTTCGCTGGGGCTGTGCGACCGACGGCGACACGGCCGCCGCGCACGAGCTGACGCACGAGTTCGGCGCGGTGCCGCCGGGCGCGCCGGAATGGGTCACCGGCTACCACGTGACGCAGGAGCCGGACCTCATGTACCCGACCCTGCGGTCGACGTTCTCCGCGCGGCGCACCAACGGCACCGCGACGGCACCGACGTCGTGGGACCGGGACAAGGACTCGTACACGTCGACGATCCTCACGGCGGCGAACGGCTACCTCGACGCCAACCAGAACGGCATCCTGCGGGTATGTTGACCGCCCGCCGCGCTGCCGCGGTCGCCGCCGCGCTCGCGGCGATCGGCGGCTGCACGGCGACGGAGGCGGCGCGACCGTCGCCGTCGCCCGCACCGGTGCAGCGGCGGCCGCGCGACCCGGGGCCGCCGTTCGTGATGGCCGTGCCGGTCCCGCCGACCCCGCAACCAGGACCGGACGTGTCGGTCGCGGCGGCCGGGGTGACCCCGCACGGCTGGGTGCCGATCGGCGGCACGGTGCGGCTCACGATCACGCTGGTCAACCACAGTGACCGTTCGGTCCCGCTGCACCCGTTCACGAGCTACTCGAAGCGGATGCAGCTGCGGACGGTCGCGGCGCCGCCGGGCAGCACGGACGCGATCTGGTGCCACGACGACTACGTCGAGCCGCCTCCGCCCGAGGACATCGACCCGGCTCCGTACTGCACCCCCCGCAGTGGCCAGGCGGACATCACGCTCCGGCCGCGCGAACGGCGAACGGTGGCGTGGACGGTGCGGGTCATGGACTTCCAGTGCCCGGGTGCGGGCGACTTCCAGGACGAGCTCCGGATCTCGGCGGGGAGCTACCTGGACCACCGGCCGGACACCTTCCGGCTGTTCGTGTGGTTCGCCAACGACACGGACGACTACGCGGCGGCGAAGGCAAGGTACCCGTACCTGCACCGCACCGGCGCGCCCGCCTGCCGGTCGCGTGGGTGACGGTCAGCGGCGGCGCAGCGGCTCGCCCTCCGCGCGGCCGCGGTTGAACAACGAGCCGTAGCCGGGCCCGCCCACGAGGTAGGCGCCGACGTTCTCGCGGTCGCCGCCGGTGAGGCGGCCCAGCCGGTACGCCAGCCACGGGAACGGCACCACGAGGACGCCCCACCACGAGTTCAGCGCGCGGTGGTCGAGGTCGTAGAGCCGCCGCAGCAGCCCGCGCCGTTGTCCGCTCATGCGGGACATGATCCGGTGTCGCGGCGGCGCCGGTAGGGTTTTCGTCATGCCGACCTGGGACCGCCGCACGCCGCAGCAGCAGGCGAAGGTGCGGGACGCGCTGCTGCGCCGGCAGCTCCGCGACGCGGTGGGGCCGTTCTCGCCGTACTGGCGCGAGCGGTTCGCGGCGCTGCGCGTCCCCGCGGCGTCGATCAAGACGGTCGCCGACCTGGCGAAGCTGCCCGCGGTGGGGGAGCGCGACGTCTGCCCCAACGGCGACGCGGCCGAGGCGGCGCGCCTGGTGCTCCAGGCGGACGAGGCCGGGTTCGCGCTGCACGCGCCGGGCCCGGACCTGCGCAAGGCGCTGGTGCAACGCCTCGCCGGCAAGGCGGCGTACCGCCGGCACGTGGAGGCGGACACCCGGCCGACGACGTTCCACTTCGCCGGCCGGTCGCTGCGGTTCCCGGTCGCGTCGACGCGCAACGACCTGGACCTGGTGGCGCGCGCCGGTGCCCGCGCGTGGACGGTGCTGGGCCTGACCAACGCCGACGTGCTGGTGTCGGCGGTGCCGGTGGCGGCGGCGCTGGACCACACGTTCCTCACGTACGCGGCGCTGGGGGCGGGGGCGCCGGCGCTGTTCCCCGGCGCGGACGTGGACCGGGTGACGGAGGCGCTGCGGCTGGTGCCGGCGACGGTGCTGGCGGTGCGCCCGGAGGAGGCCGCCGACCTGCTCGCCGCGGTCCCGCTCGGCGGCATCACGACCGTGCTGCTCGTCGGCGTCCCCGACGAGGCGGTGCGCGAGGCGGTGAGCAACGCCGCGCCCGACGCGCGGGTGCTCGGCCTGTGGGGGCCGGACGAGGGGCGCGTCATGTGGGCGGAGTGCCGCGCGCGGTCGGGCTGGCACACCTACCCGGACCTCGAGCTCCTCGAGCTGGTCGACCCGGAGACGGGGAAGGCGCCGAGCCGCGACGGCGGGGAGCTGACGGTGACGCAGCTCGGGTTCCGGGGGAGCGCGCTGCTGCGCTGGCGGACCGGCGACGTCGTGGACGGTCCGTTGGAGACCAACGCCTGCCCGGGCTGCGGCCGCACGGTGCCGCGCGTGCCCGCGACCGTGCACCCCGGCCACCTGCAGGTCCGCGTCGCGCTGCGCGAGGGCGAGCGCCACCTGGACCTGCGTTCGGTCGCCGGCGCGCTGGCGGGCCGGCCGGACCTGGCGGACTGGATGGTGGAGGTCGTGCCGTCGCCGCGCGAGCACGACAGCGACCTGATCGTGCTCATCGCGCCGACCGGCGACGAGACGGACGCGGCGGTCGGCGCGTACCGCGACGTGCGCGCGGTGGCGGGCGTGACGCCGTCGCAGGTGGTGGTCGTGACGCCGGAGGAGCTGGCCGCCCGGCGGCCCCCGGCCGATACCGCCGCGCCCCGGGTGGTCGTCCGCCGGTAGTCTGGCGGCCTGATGGTGTACCTCGACCACGCCGCGACGACGCCGATGCTCCCCGAGGTGCTGGCGGCGATGACGCCGTTCTTCCTCACCGAGCCCGGCAACCCGTCCTCCCTGCACGCCTCCGGCCGCCGCGCCCGCCGCGCCGTCGAGGAGGCGCGGGAGGCGATCGCGCACGCGCTGGGCGCGCGGCCGAGCGAGGTGGTGTTCACCGGCGGCGGCACCGAGGCCGACAACCTCGCCGTGAAGGGCCTGTACTGGGCGCGCCGCGGCGCCGACCCGGCCCGCACCCGGATCGTCGCCAGCGCCGTCGAGCACCACGCGGTGCTGGACGCGGTCGACTGGCTGGTCGAGCACGAGAACGCCACCGTCACCTGGCTGCCCGTCGACCGCGCGGGCCGCGTCTCCGTCGACGACCTGCGTGGCGCGCTCGGCGACGACGTCGCGCTCGTCACGGTCATGTGGGCGAACAACGAGGTCGGCACGGTGCAGCCGGTCGCCGAGCTGGCGGCGGTCGCGGCCGCTGCGGGGGTGCCGTTCCACACCGACGCGGTGCAGGCGGTCGGCGCGCTGCCGGTCGACTTCGCCGCGAGCGGCGTGACGGCGCTGACGCTGACCGGCCACAAGATCGGCGGGCCGAAGGGTGTCGGCGCGCTGCTGCTGCGGACCGGCGTGCCGTGCGTGCCGTTGCTGCACGGGGGCGGGCAGGAGCGCGACGTCCGTTCCGGCACCCTCGACACCCCCGGCATCGTCGGCCTCGGCGCCGCCGTGCGCATCGCGGTCGAGCAGCAGCCGCAGCGCGCGTCGCACCTCGCCGGGCTGCGCGACGCGCTGGTCAAGGCGGTCACCGAGGCGATCCCCGACGCCACCCTCAACGGCGACCCGGAGGGCCGGCTGCCCGGCAACGCGCACCTGTCGTTCCCCGGCTGCGAGGGCGACTCGCTGCTGCTGCTGCTCGACGCGCGCGGCATCGAGTGCTCGACCGGCTCGGCCTGCACGGCCGGTGTCGCGCGGCCCTCGCACGTGCTGCTCGCGATGGGGCTGCCGGAGGACCTGGCGCGGGGGTCGTTGCGGTTCAGCCTCGGCCACACGACGACCGAGTCGGACGTCGCGGCGGTCGCCGACGCGATCGTGCCCGTCGTCGAACGCGCTCGCCGCGCGGGCGCCACGCACGCGCGATGAGGGTCCTCGCCGCCATGTCCGGCGGCGTCGACTCGGCCGTCGCCGCGGCCCGGGCGGTCGACGCGGGCCACGACGTCACCGGCGTCCACCTCGCCCTCTCGTCGGCACCGGAGTCGAGCCGCACCGGCGCGCGCGGCTGCTGCACGCTGGAGGACGCGCGTGACGCGCGGCGGGCCGCCGACGTCATCGGCATCCCGTTCTACGTCTGGGACCTCGCCGAACGCTTCCGCGCCGACGTCGTGGACGACTTCGTCGCCGAGTACGCCGCCGGCCGCACCCCCAACCCGTGCCTGCGCTGCAACGAGCGCATCAAGTTCGCGGCGGTGCTCGACAAGGCGCTGGCGCTCGGCTTCGACGCGATCTGCACCGGCCACTACGCGCGCCTGGTCGACGGTGTCCTGTACCGCGCCGCCGACACCGTGAAGGACCAGTCGTACGTGCTCGGCGTGCTGACGCCGGAGCAGCTCGCGGCGTCGCTGTTCCCGCTCGGCGGGTCGCTGAAGTCCGAGGTGCGCGCCGAGGCCGCCGCGCGCGGGCTGCTCGTCGCTGACAAGACCGACTCGTACGACGTCTGCTTCATCCCCTCCGGCGACACCGCGGCGTGGCTGCGCGACCGCGTCGGTGTCGCGCCGGGCCCGGTGGTCGACGGTGACGGCACGGTGCTCGGGACGCACGAGGGCGCGCACCAGTTCACGGTCGGGCAACGCCGCGGGCTCGGCGTCGCGTCGCCGGACGGGCGGCCGCGGTACGTGCTCTCGGTCTCGCCCGCGACGGCCACGGTGACGGTCGGCCCGGCGGAGGCGCTGGACGTGGACGTGGTGCGCGGCGTGCGGGCGCGCTGGGCCGGGCCGCCGCCCGCGGACGGCGAACGCCTGCTCGCCCAGGTGCGCGCCCACGGCGACGCCGCGCCGTGCGTCGTGTCGGTCGGCGGCGACGAGGTGACGGTGACGCTGGACGCGCCCGCGCGGGGCGTCGCGCCCGGCCAGGCGGTCGTCCTCTACGACGGCGACCGCGTCGTCGGCTCCGCCACGATCGCGGCGACCGCGCGCCGGTAAGGTCGGGGCATGGCGGACGACGTGCGGCTCACCGACCTCGAGGTCATCCAGCGCTACAGCATCGCGGTGCGCGGCGAGACGGCCGCGCGCGACGAGCTGGTGGCGGCGTTGCGGGCGGACCTGGCCTGGCTCGAGGGCGGCACGCGCGCCAGGGCGGCGAAGGCCGCACCCGCCGCGGCACCCCCCGCGAAGCCCGCGCCGGCCAAGGCCGCCGCCACGCCCGCCGCCAAGCCCGCGCCCGCGAAGCCCGCCCCGGCGAAGGCCGCCAAGCCCGCGCCCGCGAAGCCGGCCCCCGCCAAGCCGGCGACCAAGCCCGCCGCGAAGAAGGCCGCCCCCGCGAAGAGGCGCGGCTGAGCGCCACCGCCTGGCCCGCCGGCGCCGCCACCGGCGTCGGCTCCCTCCCCGGAACGCAGCCCGCCGAGGCGGCGCGCACCGTCGCCGGCGAGCTGCCCGACCTCCCGCACCTGCCGGAGCTGCCCGCGCGCGGCCCGGGCGCGGACCTGGTCGGCCGCGGGACGGCGTTCCTCACCGACCTGTACGTGGACCTCCAGCCGTCGGGGTGGCGGTTCGTGCCGCGGCCGAGCACGGCCGGGCGCCGCGCGGACGACTACCTGCGCTGGGACCTGGACGCGGCGCAGGAGGCGTTCGCCGGGCACGCCGGGCCGGTGAAGGTGCAGGCGGCCGGGCCGTGGACGCTGGCGGCGACGGTCGAGCTGCACCGCGGCGACCGCGCGCTCTCCGACCGCGGCGCCTGCCGCGACATCCGCGACGCGCTCGCGGACGGGCTGGCGCGGCACGTCGCCGAGGTCCGCCGCCGCCTCCCCGGCGCCACCGTCGTCGTGCAGCTCGACGAGCCCGCGCTCACCGCCGTGGTTAACGGCCGCGTCCCCACCGCCAGCGGCTTCGGCACCGTGCGCACTCCGGAGGCGCCGGAGCTGGCCGAGGCGATCGCCGCCGTCCGCGACGCGACCGGCGCCCCGACCGGCGTGCACTGCTGCGCGGCCGACGTGCCGCTCGCGCTGCTGGGCGGCGCGGCGTTCGTCAGCCTCGACCTGGGGCTGCTGACGACCCGGCAGTACGACGCGCTCGGCGAGCTGCTCGACGCCGGCACCCACCTGCTCGCCGGCACCACGAGCCCCGAGCCGGTGCGCCGGCTCCGCCGCGCGCTCGGGCTGCGCCTCCCGGTGACGGTGACGCCGCCGTGCGGCCTGGCCGGCGCGACGCCGGACGGCGCGCGCGCCACGATGCGAGAGGTCCGCGAGGTCGCCCGCCGCCTCGCCGAGGAGGACGAGTGACCAGCCCCGCCGAACGCCACGCCGAGCTGGCGCGCACGATCGAGGACCACCGGTTCCGGTACTACGTGCTGGACCGGCCGGTCGTCAGCGACGCGGAGTTCGACACGCTGCTGCGCGAGCTCGAGGCCATCGAGGAGGCGCACCCGGAGCTGCGCACGCCGGACTCGCCGACGCAGAAGGTCGGCGCGGCGGTGACCACCGACTTCACACCCGTCGAGCACGTGCAGCGGCTGCTCTCGCTCGACAACGCGTTCACCGACGAGGAGCTGGCCGCGTGGGCGGTACGCGTGGAGCGCGAGGGCGCCCCCGCCTACCTGTGCGAGCTGAAGGTCGACGGGCTCGCGGTGGACCTCGTCTACGAGCGGGGCGTGCTGCTGCGCGCCGCGACCCGCGGCGACGGCCGCACCGGCGAGGACATCACGCCGAACGTCCGCACCCTGCGCAACGTCCCCGACCGCCTGGCCGGCGACGCGCCCGCGCTGCTCGAGGTGCGCGGCGAGGTTTACTTCCCGGTGGAGGGGTTCGCCGGCCTCAACGTCAGCCTGGTCGAGCAGGGGCGGGCACCGTTCGCGAACCCGCGCAACGCCGCGGCCGGATCGTTGCGGCAGAAGGACCCGCGGGTCACCGCGTCCCGCCCGCTCGCTCTCGTCGTGCACGGCATCGGCGCGGCCGAGGGGTTCGAGACGCGCTCGCAGAGCGAGGCGTACGAGCGGCTGCGTGACCTCGGCCTGCCCGTCTCGCCGCGCGCCGAGGTGAAGCCGGACCTCGACGGCGTGCGCGCGTACATCGAGCACTGGCGGGAGCACCGGCACGACATCGAGCACGAGATCGACGGCGTCGTCGTCAAGGTCGACCAGCTCGCGCTGCAACGCCGGCTCGGCTCGACGTCGCGCGCGCCGCGGTGGGCGATCGCGTTCAAGTACCCGCCGGAGGAGGTCACGACCAGGCTGCTGGACATCCGCGTCAACGTCGGCCGCACCGGTCGCGTCACGCCGTACGGCGTGATGGAACCGGTGTTCGTGAGCGGCTCGACGGTCGAGATGGCGACGCTGCACAACCAGGAGGAGGTCGTCCGCAAGGGCGTCCTCATCGGCGACACCGTCGTGCTGCGCAAGGCGGGCGACGTCATCCCGGAGATCGTCGGCCCGGTGGTGGACCTGCGCACCGGCGACGAGCGCGCGTTCGTGATGCCGACCGAGTGCCCGGCCTGCGGGACGCCGCTCGGCCGCGGCAAGGAGGCGGACGTCGACCTGCGCTGCCCGAACTCCCGCTCCTGCCCGGCGCAGCTCCGCGAGCGCCTGTTCCACCTGGCCGGGCGCGGCGCGCTCGACATCGAGGTGCTCGGCTACGAGGCGGCGGCGGCGTTGCTGGACAGCGGCCTGGTCACCGACGAGGGCGACCTGTTCGGGCTGACCGAGGACGACCTGGCGCGGTGCGCGTTCTTCACCAAGAAGGACGGCACCCTCAAGGCGAACGCCGCGAAGCTGCTCGACAACCTCGCCGTCGCGAAGGAGCGGCCGCTGTGGCGGGTGCTCGTCGCGCTGTCGATCCGCCACGTCGGCCCGACCGCCGCGCAGGCGCTGGCCCGCGAGATCGGCGACCTGGACGAGATCCTCACCGGCGAGCCGGACCGCCTCGCCGCCGTCGAGGGCGTCGGGCCGACCATCGCCAACGCCGTCGCCGAGTGGTGGGCGGTCGACTGGCACCGGGCGCTGGTGGACAAGTGGCGGGCGGCCGGCGTGCGGTTCCGGGAGGAGCGCGCCGACACCGGGCCGCGCCCGCTGGAGGGCGTGACGGTGGTGCTCACCGGCGGGCTGGAGGCGTTCAGCCGCGACTCGGCGACCGAGGCGGTGCAGAGCCGGGGCGGCAAGGTCAGCGGCTCGGTGTCGAAGAAGACGTCGTTCGTGGTCGCCGGCGACGCGCCGGGCAGCAAGTACGACAAGGCCCTCCAGCTCGGCGTCCCCGTGCTGGACGAGGCGGGGCTCGTGGTGCTGCTCGAGGAGGGGCCGGAGGCGGCCCGGGCGAGGGCCGCCACCGAATAGGCGCGTCGTTCGCCCCCTTTCGGCACCATTTCCTTACTCTCGGGACTCAAGAATCCCGCTCGGTTGCCGATGATCGCCCCAGAGTCCGCCGTACGGCGCCGTCGTACGGACCACCGACACCTGCCCGCGCACGCGGACCAGGCCCACCGGGAGCGCCCGCACGATGGTCGACGCGAGGGAGCAAGGACGCGGGCTGTTCTCCGCGTTCACGCTCTACATCGCCACCGTCACGGCGATCGGGCTGGTCTTCACGCTGAACACGGTCCGGCACCTCCGCGCCGAGGATGCGCGGCTGATGGGGCCGGCGTTCCTCATGGCCGCGGCGCTGCTCGTCGTCGGCGAGCTGCGGCCGCTGTTCACCGCCGGCGGCAAGGACCAGAACGGCGTCGCGACGTCGACGACGTTCGTGTTCGCGCTGCTGCTGCACTGGGGCCTCGGCGTCGCGATCCTCATGCAGGCCGTCGCGACGGTCGTCGCCGACCGCACCAACCGCAAGGCGTGGTGGCGCACCGGCTTCAACGTCGCGCAGTACTCGCTGTCCTACGGCGCCGCGTCGTGGGTGCTGCACGCGGTCGGCCGCACCGGCACGCCCGCCGACCCGCTGCACCTCACCGGCACCGACCTGCCCGCGATCGCGCTCGCCGGCCTCGCGTTCTTCGTCTGCAACAACCTGCTCGTCAGCGAGGCGATCTCGCTGCACACCGACGAGCCGCTGGCGACGGTCGTGCGGGAGGACCTGGCGTTCCAGGGCCTCACGACGGCCGCCCTGCTCGCGCTGTCGCCGGTCGTCGTCGTCGTGCTCGAACGCAGCGTCGGCCTGGTGCCGTTGCTGCTGCTCCCGCTGTTCGCGGTCTACAAGAACGCGTCGGTGTCGCTGGAGCGCGAGCACCAGGCGTTGCACGACACCCTGACCGGCCTGCCGAACCGCAAGCTGCTGCTCAGCCAGGTCACCGACGCGATCGAGGAGGCGGGACGGCTCGACCAGCAGGTCGGGCTCTTCCTCCTCGACCTGGACCGGTTCAAGGACGTCAACGACACCTTGGGGCACCACGTCGGCGACGAGCTGCTGACCCACGTCGCGGACCGGCTGGCGTCGGTGCTGCGGCCGCAGGACACGGTGGCGCGGCTCGGCGGCGACGAGTTCGGGGTGCTGCTGCCGACCGTCCGCGACGCCGCCGTCGCCGAGGAGGTCGCCGAGCGCATCCGCGCGGCGCTCACCCAGCCGTTCCACCTGGACGAGGTGTCGCTCGACCTCGAGGCGAGCATCGGCATCGCGCTCTACCCGGCGCACGCCGGCGACGCGGACGCGCTCATGCAGCGCGCCGACGTCGCGATGTACCACGCCAAGGAGACGCGCAGCGGCATCGAGACCTACGACGCCGAGCGCGACCCGCACAGCACGCAGCGGCTCTCGCTGTTCGGCCAGCTCCGCCGCGCCATCGAGGACGGCGAGCTGGTCCTGCACTACCAGCCGAAGGTCGACCTCGAGTCCGGCGAGGTCGCCGGCGTCGAGGCGCTGGTCCGCTGGGAGCACCCGGAACGCGGCCTGCTCGGCCCGGACACGTTCGTCCCGCTCGCCGAGCAGACCGGCCTGATGAAGTCGCTCACCGCGAACGTCCTGGAGCAGGCGCTGCGGCAGACCGCGGTTTGGGCCGACGCCGGGCTGCGCGTCCGCATGGCCGTCAACGTCTCCGCGCGCGACCTGCACGACGACGCGTTCTGCGACCGGGTCAGCGCGGCGCTGGAGCAGACCGGAGTCCCGGCGTCGATGCTCGAGCTGGAGCTCACCGAGCGCGTCGTCATGGCCGACCCGGAGCGCGCGATGCGCAACCTCACCGCGCTGTCCCGCCTCGGCGTCCGGCTCTCGCTGGACGACTTCGGCACCGGCTACTCGTCGCTCGCCTACCTGCGCCGCCTGCCGGTCACCGAGATCAAGATCGACAAGTCGTTCGTGCTGCGGATGGACGTGGACGACGAGGACGCGACGATCGTCCGCTCCACCATCGACCTCGCGCACGGCCTCGGCCTGCGCGTCCTCGCCGAGGGCGTCGAGACCGCCGAGACCTGGCAACGCCTCTCCGACCTCGGCTGCGACGCCGCGCAGGGGTACTTCCTCTCCCGCCCGCACCCGGCCCGCGTCGTCACCGAGTGGCTCGCCGCCCGCGACGCGATCCCGGTGATGCGCGTCCTCGACGGCGGCCGCGACGGCGGCGAGCGCCGCGCCGCGCGTTGACGGTGCGGTCCCGCCCGGCCTAGCGTCCGCGCCGTTCGACCCCTACCGAACGGAGCCCAGCCATGTCGTTCCGCCGCGCCGCCGCCGCGCTCGCCATCGCCGCCCTGGGGGCGTTCGCGCCCGCCGCGCACGCCGACTACCCGTACACCTGCGACAACGTCGACTGCTTCGCGCTGTGGTGCGTCGACCACCTCGGCGACTGCCGAGACAGCAGCCCGAGCTCCGGCTTCTGCTACGACCGCACCTGCTTCGCCGCCAGGGGCGACGTCGCCGACTACGCGATGTACTGCACGCTGGACAACAGCCCGGTGTGGTGCGTCCTCTGACGCGGCCGCCGGCGGGAAACCTGTCGGCGGGCCTCGGTAGGCTTCGCCGCATGGCCATCACCCGAGCCGAGGTCGCGCACCTCGCGCGCCTGTCGCGGCTGGCGTTGAGCGACGACGAGCTGGACCGGCTCGCCTCCCAGCTCGACGTCATCCTCGGCGCCGTCGCGCGCGTCGGGGAGGTCGCCGCCGGCGACATCCTGCCGACCAGCCACTCGGTGCCGTTGACGAACGTCTTCCGCCCCGACGAGGTCCGCCCGTCGCTGCCGCGCGACGCCGCGCTCGCCGGCGCGCCGGCGGCCGAGCAGGGCCGGTTCCGCGTCCCGCGCATCCTGGACGAGGAAGCATGACCGAGCTCACGCGGCGTTCCGCCGCCTCGCTCGCGGCGTCGATCGCGGCGGGCGAGGTGTCCGCCGTCGAGGTGACGCAGGCGCACCTGGACCGGATCGCGGCCGTCGACGACAAGGTCCACGCGTTCCTCCACGTCGACGCCGAGGGGGCGCTGACCCAGGCGCGGCGGGTCGACGCGGGCGAGGTGACCGGCCCGCTGGCGGGCGTGCCGCTGGCGTTGAAGGACGTGTTCACCACCGAGGGCGTCCCGACCACCTGCGGCTCGAAGATCCTCGAAGGCTGGCGGCCGCCGTACGACGCGACCGTGACGCGGCGGCTCAAGGAGGCCGGCGTCGTCATCCTCGGCAAGACCAACATGGACGAGTTCGCGATGGGCTCCTCCACCGAGAACAGCGCGTACGGCCCCACCCGCAACCCGTGGGACCTCGACCGCGTCCCCGGCGGCTCCGGCGGCGGCTCGTCGGCCGCGGTCGCGTCGTTCATGGCGCCGCTCGGCATCGGCACCGACACCGGAGGGTCGATCCGCCAGCCGGCCGCCGTCACCGGCACCGTCGGCGCCAAGCCCACCTACGGCGGCGTGTCCCGGTACGGCCTCATCGCGTTCTCCTCCTCGCTCGACCAGGGCGGGCCGTGCGCGCGCACCGTGCTCGACGCGGCGTTGCTGCACGAGGTCATCGCCGGCCACGACCCGATGGACTCCACCTCGATCGACGCGCCGGTGCCGCCGGTGGTCTCGGCCGCGCGGTCCGCGGACGTGTCCGGGATGCGCGTCGGCGTCGTCCGCGAGTTCACCGGCGACGGGTACCAGCCCGGCGTCGAGGCGGCGTTCCGCGCGGCCGTCGCGACGCTCGAGTCGCTCGGCGCCACGGTGGTCGAGGTGTCCTGCCCGCACTTCGTCTACGCGCTGCCCGCCTACTACCTGATCGCGCCCAGCGAGTGCTCCTCCAACCTCGCCCGCTTCGACGCCATGCGGTACGGCCTGCGGGTGGGCGACGACGGGGCGCGTTCGGCCGAGGAGGTCATGTCCGTCACCCGCGACGCGGGCTTCGGCGACGAGGTCAAGCGACGCGTCATCCTCGGCTCGTTCGCCCTGTCGTCCGGCTACTACGACGCGTACTACGGCCAGGCGCAGAAGGTCCGCACGCTCATCACCCGCGACTTCGCGGCGGCGTTCGAGCAGGTCGACGTGCTCGTGTCGCCCACGACGCCGACGACGGCGTTCCGCATCGGCGAACGCGCCGACGACCCGATGGCGATGTACCTCGCCGACCTGTGCACCATCCCCTCCAACCTCTCCGGCGGCGCCGCCATGTCCGTCCCCTGCGGCGCCCTCTCCGACGACGGGCTGCCGGTCGGGCTCCAGGTCATGGCACCCGCGATGCGCGACGACCAGATGTATCGGGTGGCGGCGGCGTACGAGGCCGCGGCCCCGCTGACGGAGGTGCCCGCGCTGTGACCGCCGTTGTGGACGACGTGCTGGCGAGGTGGGAGCCGGTCATCGGCATGGAGACCCACGTCGAGCTCGGCACCCGGTCGAAGATGTTCTGCGGCTGCGCGACGGAGTTCGGCGCCGAGCCGAACACGCAGACCTGCCCCGTCTGCCTCGGCCTCCCCGGGTCGCTGCCCGTCGCCAACGAGGCTGCCATCCGCTACACCGTCATGATCGGGCTGGCGCTGAACTGTTCCATCGCCGAGTGGTGCCGCTTCGCGCGGAAGAACTACTTCTACCCGGACATGCCGAAGAACTTCCAGATCAGCCAGTACGACGAGCCGTTGTGCTTCGACGGCTGGATCGAGGTCGGCGGCGAGCGCATCGGCATCGAACGCGTCCACCTCGAGGAGGACACCGGCAAGTCGCTGCACGTCGGCGGCGCCACCGGCCGCATCCACGGCGCCGACCACTCGCTCGTCGACTACAACCGCGCCGGCATCCCGCTCGTCGAGATCGTCACCCGCCCCGACATCCACTCCGCCGAGACGGCCCGCGCCTACGTCACCGAGCTGCGCGACATCCTGCGCACCCTCGGCGTCAGCGACGTGAAGATGGAGGAGGGGTCGCTGCGTTGCGACGTCAACGTGTCGTTGCGGCCGCGCGGCGTTCTCGCGCTCGGCACGCGCGCGGAGGTCAAGAACGTCAACTCGCTGCGTTCGGTCGAGCGGGCCGTCCGGCACGAGATCGGGCGGCAGGCGGCACGGCTGGAGGCGGGGGAGCGGATCGTCCAGGAGACGCGCCACTTCCACGAGAACACCGGCACCACCACCGCCGGGCGGTCCAAGGAGGAGGCGCAGGACTACCGGTACTTCCCGGAGCCCGACCTCGTCCCGATCGCGCCCGCGCGCGACTGGGTGGAGTCGTTGCGGGCGGCGTTGCCCGAGCTGCCGTCGGCGCGGCGCGCCCG
Source organism: Mycobacteriales bacterium (assembly GCA_035714365.1). GTDB lineage: Bacteria > Actinomycetota > Actinomycetes > BP-191 > BP-191 > BP-191. The sequence goes on from DASTMB010000098.1 coordinate 122,256, forward strand.
CCTCGTCGGCTCGCTCGGCCTGCCCGAGCTCGACGTCGAGGCGATGACCCGCGCGGGCGTTCTCGACCTGGTGCTCGCCACCGTCGAGGCCGGCGCGTCCCCGGCCGAGGCCCGCAACTGGTGGCTCGGCGACCTCCAGGCCCGCGCCAACGCCGCCGGTGTCCCCGCCGGCGACCTCGGCGTCACGCCCGCGCACGTCGCCCGCGTCTGCGCGCTCGTCGCGGCCGGCGACCTGTCGGCGTCGCTGGCGAAGGAGGTCTTCGCAGCGGTCATGGAGACCGGTCAGGACCCGGACACCGTCGTCGCGGAGCGCGGGCTGAAGCAGGTGTCCGACGAGGGCGCGCTCGGCGCCGCCGTGGACGAGGCCATCGCCGCGAACCCGGACGTCGCGCAGAAGGTCCGCGACGGCAAGGTCGCCGCGGCCGGCGCGCTCGTGGGCGCGGTGATGAAGGCGATGCGCGGGCAGGCGAACGCCGCCACCGTCAACCGCCTCGTCCTCGAACGCCTCGGCGTTCATCGCCCGTAACTTATCGGCCGCACGTCAGAGTGATGTTCGAGCGGCGATCACTTATTCGGGAAAGTAATCGCCGTCATCCGCTTCCTCGTCCGGCACTAGCGCCTCACTTACTTGTTCCACGGCGCTCAGTGGAGGGAAAGGGCTCGCTGCTGGCGCCGGCGTATAGGATCCTAACTCCGGGTACAGAGCAACAGTGCGTGTGACGAGATCGGTGGCCTTCGTTCGCAGATCATCCGAGAACTCATCTGCGAGGGTGAGTTGGCCAATCAAGAGACGTCGAACAATGTCGCAGCAATAGGCGATATCGTCATCGGTCGGAGCGCCATCCTCGTGCTGGTCCAGCTCGCGGTCGAGTGACTGCACAAGTTCCGAGACGGCAATCGAGGGCAGCGGCACTGAGTATATGTGACCCCAAGAAATTTCGTTTGCTGCCGCAACGATATGGCGACGAGTGTAATTCAATCGAAGTCCCGTGAGGATCGTGGATGCAATCCCTGGGCCATAAATCCCGTCAACAGCTGCGGCAACTGCACTTTGCAATATGATGCTAAGATCCTCCCAGCGTGCAACGTTACTCCCTTGCACACGCAAGAGGAAGTCGTCGTATGCCTCAGCCAGCGCGTGTGGAATCTTGCGCTTAGATAATTGCGCAATCAGATCTGATGTGAAGATCGTCTGCGCGCCAAAGGGAGTCCGACGCCGAGGGCTCGTCGCTGGCCGTATTTGTGCGGACAACTGCGAGATCAAGCCATAGCTGGTAAGCATCTTGAGAGTCGAACCGGGTATCACGGCCTGTGGGAAGGCTGTAATAGTTAGGCGACTCAGGAACTCGCCTAGAAGGCGTGCATGTTCGCTGTGATCGACGGTCTTAGTGGGATCGAGGACAATGGTCCTCAGGCCAACCGAGGAGTACAGAGCTTCTAGTACGGGATTCGGGTGCAGACGAACAATCCAGGAGATGGGCCGATCGGCCGTCGGAACGTCCTTCATCATTTGCATTAGCTTGAACCAGATAACGCGGATGTTAATATCGCCGAAACCATACCCCATAAAAAGGACGGAGCGGCCAAGTAGATCCCCTCGGAACTTGAGGTCCATGGGCGATTCGAAGTCGAGGCGGGCGTAGTACGAACTTTCTGTAAGAACAAGCGTATCTTCATACATCAAGTCGCCGTGATACTTTACTATCTGCGTTCTGTTTCCTCCGGTACCTAGCGCTAGGTGACGTGGGAGAGCTACGAGATCAGTCAAAATCCCTGCTCGGCGAAAGGTTCGTTCAATTAAATCATCATAGTTTGTCGTGTAGACTTGCGGAGCGCCGAGGTTCACTAGCTCCACGTGGCAAGTCGACAGGAGTGGATCTGTTTCTGTGCGCAGGGCTTCCGAGATTCGTTGCCGCAGCGGACCGATCATGCTGCCCGACTTGATAAACAGGTACTCCGCTACCTGCAGGAAGTTATTGTCACACAGATCGCATAGATCATCGAACTCCGGTACGTCTTCTGCTACGTCGCAGATGCTCGCAAGTAGATCGCGCCACGATGGCAGGCCCAGGGATGCGGAGAACCCTGCGCCGACAAATGGAATAACTCGCCGCTCCGCGACCATCTTCGCGAGTTCGGTCGGAATTACAAAGTCAGACATGGCGTCCCCTCTCAGGGGGAACTATACCGTGGTAAGACGGAGCGGGACATTGATCGCGCTTGTGCTGGCCATCGGCATAGCGGCTATCGCGCCGGCGGGCGCCCACACCAGCGACCCGACGATCGTCACGCGCATCGACGCGGTCGAGCCGCACCCGGACGGCGTGACGATCGAGGTGCGCGCCGGCGTCGCCGACCAGCTCCTCGCCGTCAACACCACACCGACGCCGCTCACGATCCTGGCGACCGGCGGCGAGCCGTTCCTGCGCATCGGGCAGCACCAGGTCGAGGCGAACCTCGCCTCCCCGGACTGGTACCTGTCGAACTCCCCGCTCGGCCTCGCCCGCATCCCGGGCACCGCGACGCCACGAGCGGCGCCGCGCTGGCTGGTGGTCGCGCGGTCCGGCTCGTGGGGCTGGTTCGACCACCGGCTGCACCCGGTCATCCGCCCGCTCACGCCCGAGCTGCGCAACGCCCGCGCCGCGGTGCGGCTCGGCGACTGGAGCGTGCCGTTCACCTACGGCGCCACGCCCGGCCGCGTCACCGGGCACGTCGAGTACCGGCCGGTGCTCGGCGCGTTCCGCAGCCGGGTCGAGCACGTACCCGACGGCGTGGAGGTGGACGTGCTGGACGGGCGGGTGCCGGGGCTGTTCCTGCGCTGGCGGGGCAGCGGGACGTTGACGGTCGGCGGGATCGCGGGGGAGCCGTTCGCGCGGCTCACGCCCACCACCGCCGAGGTCAACGCCGCGAGCGAGACGTGGCAGGACGACCAGCGGCTGCGCGGCACGGCGCCGACGGCGGCGGCGGACCCGGCGCGACCGCAGTGGCGGGTCACGGGAACGGCGCCGCGGCTCACCTGGCTGGACCGGAGGCTCGCGTACGCGCCGGGCGTGCCGCCGGACGCCGTGCTGCGGTCGCGGCGGGTCACGACGATGGTCGAGTGGGACGTGCCGGTGAACGTCGCCGGGCGGGCCGAGCACGTCACCGGCACCACCACCTGGGTGCCGTCGGCGACGGCGCCGCAACGGCACCCGTGGCCGCTCTACGCGGCCGCCGCGCTGGCCGCCGTCGCGGGGCTCGCGGTCCTGCGCCGCAAGGGGCCGCGGCGCCGCTGACGCAGGGAACGCCGCCTCCGGTGTCGAAGCGGACCGGCGCTGTCCCTACCGAGAGGCCCGCCGATGCGCACGACCGCCGCCGTCGCCGCCCTGCTGCTCGCCGCGGGCGCCGCGCCCACCCTGCTGTCCCCGGCCGCGCAGGCCACCGACCCGTCCGTCGTCGGCGTGTTCTCGCAGCCGTTCGAGGAGGCCGGGCCGCGCTGCGCGAAGGACGCGCAGGGGCACACGATCTGCAAGCCGGCCGGCGTCTCCACGGTCGCCCTCGCCGACGGCACGGTCCTCTACTGGGACGGCCTGGAGGGCATGGAGGACGTCCGCTACAACACCGTCCTCGAGATCGGCGACACCGCGCAGGACGACCTCTCCCGCGTGCTCGACCTGCGCGGCGGCCGCCCCCGCTGGTCGACGCCGACGCCGAAGGACGCCAGCCCCTCCAACGCCCCCGTCGGCGACGAGTTCCTCCCGGTCGTCCCGCACAACAACGACCGGACCGACAACGACAACGACCTGTTCTGCGCCGACCAGGTGCAGCTCGCCGACGGCCGGGTGCTCACGGTCGGCGGCACCGGCTACTACCTGGAGCCCGGCGTCACCGGCGTCCCCTACGGCCTCAGCGAGCTCGAGGGCCTCAAGGCGACGCGCCTGTTCGACCCCGCGACACGGACGTGGCGCAACGCGCGCGGCCACATGACGTACGGCCGCTGGTACCCGAGCCTGGTCACGCTGCCGGACGGCAAGGTGCTCGTCACGAGCGGCGTCACCAAGCTCATCAAGCCGATGTACCCGGACCGCCCCGCCGACAGCGGCACCAACGTCAAGCAGACCGAGACGTTCGACCCGGCGACCGAGACGTGGACGGTCAACCCGGCGAGCGCCGACCGGTCGCTGCCGCTGTTCCCGCGGCTGCACCTGCTGCCGGACGGCAAGGTGTACTACGACGCCGCCGGCCAGACGTTCAACCCGATGGGCCAGTCGTACGACGAGGCGCTGTGGAACATGGCCGCCGTCTACGACCCGGCCACCAAGGCGTGGACCGACCTGGGCCTGCCGCAGTTCGGCCCGGCGCTGAAGGGCTTCCGCGGCAGCGGGTTCTCGCAGCAGCTCACGCTGCGGGCGCCGTACACGAAGGCGGAGTTCCTCTCCGCGGGCGGCGTCTACGGCGTCACGCCCGGCACCTACGTCGGCACCGACACGTCGACGCTCAACACCGTCGACACCGCGGCCGGCGACGCGTTCAGCAGCGTCGCGACCGGCCCGCTGCGCAACGCCCGCTGGTACTCCACCGGCGTCACGCTGCCGACCGGGCAGGTGCTCGCGTTCTCCGGTGCCGACCGCGACGAGGTCGACGCGCCGGGCAGCGGCGCGGCGGTGACGCAGGCCGAGCTGTTCGACCCGGCGACGCGCACCTGGACGGCGCTGGCGAGCGGCCACAAGGGCCGGACGTACCACAACACCGCGATCCTGCTGCCGGACGGCCGGGTGCTCGTCGGCGGGCACGCGCCGATCAACACGGGCTACGCGTTCGGCACCAACGCCGTCCGCTCCGAGGTGGGCCTGTCGGACGCGTTCCGCGACCCGTCGTTCGAGGTGTTCACGCCGCCGAACCTGTTCTACGGCCCGCGCCCGGTCATCACCGACTACGAGCGCAGCCAGCGGTACGGCACCCGCACGACCATCGACGTCACGGACGCCCGCGACGTCGCGAGCGTCGTGCTGGTCCGCAACCCGGCGCTGACCCACCTCATCGACGGCGACCAGAAGGTGGTCGAGCTGCCGATCGTCGGCCGCGACGGCGGCAGCGTCACCGTCGCCACGCCGCCGTCGGCGAACGTCGCCCCCGCGGGCCCGTACTGGCTGTTCGTCAACAAGCGGACGCCGAAGGGCCTGACGCCGTCGGTGTCACGCCAGGTGTTCGTCGGCGCGCCCGTCCCGGCCGCGCTGGCCGGCACCATCGAGGCCAACAACGCCGCCGCCGTGCGCGCCGAGCTCGGCGCCGCGAAGGCGGCACCGCACGGCAAGGCGAAGGGCCACGACAAGCGCTCGAAGACCGCCGCGCCCGCCGGCTCGTCGACCCCGGCGAAGGCGCCAGCCGCCACCGTCGCGAACCACGCCGGGGACGCGCGGGCGATCGACGCGGTGCCGGTGAGCGACACGCGTCGCCGGGCGCCGTACGCGCTGCTCGCGCTCACCGCCGCGGCGGGCGTCGCGGTGACGCGGCGCCGGCTCGCGCGCCGGTAGCCGCGCCCGCCGGCTCAGCGCGTCTCGGCCACCAGTTCGGCGAGCAACGCCGTCAGCTCGTCCGGGCGTTCGATCGGCAGGAAGTGCGAGCCGTCGAGCTCGACCAGCCGCGCGTGCGGGATCGCCGCCGCCGCGCGGCGCATCGCGTGCCGCGACGTGACGATGTCCCGGCGTCCGGCGACGAGCGTCGTCGGGCAGCGCACGAACGACAGGTCCATCGGCGCGTGGTCGGCCAGCGCGACGGCGAGCGTGAAGTACCAGCGGAAGTCGTGCTTGCGGAACTCGTCCAGCGTCGGCACCAGGCGTTCCGGCGTGGCGGCGGGCAGCATGAACCCGCTGTGCGCCACCGCCCACGCCGTCGCGCGGTTGACCGGCACGGTGCGGGCGGTGAGGTTCAGCGCCGGGGCGGCGAGCCGCAGCCCGCGCGCCACCGACACCGCCGCCGCGTGCCGCACCCGCGGCAGCCCGCGCAACGGCCCGAACATCGCCGCGAACGACCCGCCCGGCACGCCGGCGACCGCGAGCAGGCCGGCGACCCGCTCCGGGTACGCCTCCGCGAACGCGAACGCCACGTTGACGCCGAGGCTCCAGCAGACCAGCACGGCGCGGTCGATCCCGCGCGCGTCGAGCAGCCCCAGCAGGTCGCCGACGTGGTCCTCGATGCGGATGCGGGCCGGGTCGAGCGGGCGCTCGGACCCGCCGGAGCCGCGGTAGTACCACGTGTGCACGCGGTACCCGCTGTCCGCCGACACCAGCGTCGGCCACGACTCCGGCGGTGCCCCGAGACCGTTCGCGACGACGACGTCGGGGCCGGTGCCGTCGTTGCACCACCCGCGCACGCGCGTGCCGTCGCCGGTGAGGTAGCCGAACGTGCTCATACGCGACGTAGGGTCTCACCCGCCCCACGTCCACGTCCGGCGAGGCCTACGGGCCGGTCTGGGCCCCGAGGAACGTCACCGACGCCGGAGCACCGCACGGGATGCCGACCGGTGCCGTGACCGCCCACGTACCGGCCGCGACGGACCCTCCGCTGAACGTCGCGGTCCAGCCGCCGGGCACGGCGTTCAGCGTGAACGACTGCACGCCGTTCGGGAACGCGATCGTCCCGGCGGCGGTGAGCGTGGCGGGGCAGGTGGCGGCGGGGGAGTTGACGGAGCCCCAGCCGTAGTAGTGGCACTCGACGAGGCAGACGTTGCCGTTGACGACGCAGGGGCCGTAGCACCACCACGCCACCCGGCCGTTCGACGAGCCGCAGCCGAAGCAGCTCACGTCGATCTGCATGTGGACGTCCGCCGCGGTGACGGCCTGCGCGGGCTGGGCGCCGAAGTAGGTCGACGCGAGGGCGGCGACGGTGGCGACCGTGGAACGAACCTTCATGTGGCACCTCTCAGTAGGGACGATCGAGGCGCGGGGAGACCTTCCTATGCCCGCCCCCGCGACGTCCGCAATGTCGGTCCGGGACAAAGGTCGGCCACCCCCTACTAGGGTCGCCCTATGCGACGCAGCGCGGACGTGACGCAGGGGGACGAGCGCGCGCCGGCCCGGGCGATGCTGCGCGCGATCGGCATGACCGACGACGACTGGGACAAGCCGCAGGTCGCGGTCGCCTCCTCGTGGAACGAGGCGACGCCGTGCAACCTGCCGCTCGACCGGCTCGCGAAGGACGCGAAGGCGGGCGTGCGCGAGGCGGGCGGGTTCCCGATCGAGTTCACGACGATCGCGGTCAGCGACGGCATCTCGATGGGCCACGAGGGGATGCGCGCGAGCCTCGTCTCGCGCGAGGTCATCGCCGACTCGGTCGAGCTGATGGTCCACGCCGAACGCCTCGACGCCGCCGTTCTCCTGGCCGGCTGCGACAAGAGCCTGCCCGGCATGCTGATGGCGGCGGCGCGGCTGGACGTGCCGAGCGTCTTCCTCTACGGCGGCTCGATCCTGCCCGGGCACCTCGCCGACGGGACGGCGGTGACGATCCAGGACGTGTTCGAGGCGGTCGGCGCCTGCGCGCTCGGCCGGATCACCCGCGAGCGCCTCGGCGAGATCGAACGCGCCGCGTGCCCCGGGGAGGGCTCGTGCGGCGGCATGTTCACCGCGAACACCATGGCCAGCGCCGCCGAGGCGCTCGGCATGGCGCTGCCGGGCAGCTCGTCGCCGCCGGCGGTGGACCCGCAGCGCGCCGACCTCGCGCGCCGCTCCGGCGAGGCGGTCGTCGCGCTCACCGAGGCCGGCGTCACCGCGCGTCGCATCCTGACGCGGAGCGCGTTCGAGAACGCCGTCGCCGTCGTCATGGCGCTCGGCGGCTCCACCAACGCGGTGCTCCACCTGCTGGCGATCGCGCACGAGGCGCGGGTGCCGTTGGACCTCGACGACTTCGACCGGATCGGCCGCAAGGTGCCGCACCTGGCCGACGTGAAGCCGTTCGGCCGCTACGTCATGAGCGACGTCGACGCGGTCGGCGGCGTGCCGGTCGTCATGCGGCACCTGCTCGACGCCGGGCTGCTCGACGGCGATGCGCTCACCGTCACCGGCCGCACGATCGCCCAGAACCTCGCCGCGATCGCGCCCGCCGCCCCGGACGGCGAGGTGGTCCGGCCGCTGGACCGCCCGATCCACGCGAGCGGCGGCCTGGCGATCCTGCGCGGCACGCTGGCACCCGACGGCGCGGTCGTGAAGACGGCGGGCATGGACGCGCTGGTGTTCGAGGGGACGGCGCGGGTCTTCGACGGCGAGGCCGCCGCGATGGCCGCCGTCACCGAGGGCCGGATCAGCCCGCGCGACGTCATCGTGATCCGGTGGGAGGGGCCGAAGGGCGGCCCCGGGATGCGGGAGATGCTGGCGGTCACCGCGGCCGTGAAGGGCGCCGGGCTCGGCAGCGACGTCGCGCTGCTGACCGACGGGCGGTTCAGCGGGGCGACGTTCGGGCTCTGCGTCGGGCACGTCGCGCCGGAGGCCGCCGACGGCGGGCCGATCGCGCTCGTGGCGGAGGGGGACCGCGTCCTGCTCGACGTCCCCAACCGTCGGCTCGACCTGCTGGTCGACCCAGACGAGCTCGACCGCCGCCGCGCTGCCTGGCGCCCCCTCCCGCCGCGGTACGAGCGCGGCGCGCTCGCGAAGTACGCCCGGCTCGTCTCCTCCGCGGCCCGCGGCGCCGTCTGCGACTGAGAGCGGACACGACGCGCGCTGCTAGTGCCTGGCCGCCACGACCGCGAGGGCCCAGACGGTCCGCGAGTCCGTGCTGACCTTGATGGTCACCGAGGCCGTTCCGGTCGGGCGCGCCAACGTGATGGTCACCGGGTGGTCGTAACAGTTGGACCCGCTCTGCTGAACTCCGTCGACCCGCACCCACGCCGGTCCGCCGACGCAGTGCCAGAGGATCGAGTACCTCGCCGGGACTCGCAGCCGGCCGAGATCACGCGTGCCCGCCCCCAGCACCTCCGGCAGCACCACCCGGTCGGCCGAAAGGATCGGGACGTGAACACCGAACGTCGAGACGACGTCGGGCGTCAGGACCGGGTGCGTCGGCGACGGCTGGACGACGGGGCGCGATGCCGAGCACTCGACCGCGCCGAGCACCGCCGCTGCCACGACGACGAGACGGCCGGCTCTCGTCCCTGGACGGTCCTTCATCGACGGCCTGACCCGGCCCGATCGACGGTTCATGTGCCTCCTCCGGTCGTGGCGTTGCGGGCGGTCCAGCACAGGCCGCGCCGCGGTGTACTCCTGTCCTGATAGAGACGAATCTGGACGAGGTGGACGCAGTCGGGGCGCAGGACTCTCGGGGAGAGTCGGGTATCTGACATATCGCCCGCCGTCACGCGCCCGGCGCCCCGATGAGGGCCGAACGTCCCGCGTACTAGCCCGATCGGACCAGCCCGAACGGCCCCGCCCGACGTTTCAGTCGGCCGCACCGTTGCCGATGTTCTCGGGGAAGACGGAGGGAGCGGGCCGCGACCGTGCCACGACCGAACGAGTTCCGCCGTGCCGGGGCGCTGTGCGCCGCCGGCTCCGCGGCGTTCCTCGGCTGGTCGCTGGCGCCCGCCTCGCGCGGGTTCGCGGGCAGCGTCGTCTCGGACCTGGTCTGCCTCGTGGCCGCCGTCGCGCTCGCGTCGGTGTCGCTGCACGCGGCGCTCCAGTGCACCGGGCGGCGCCGGCTCCACCTCCTGCTCATGGGCGCGGGCGGCGCCTGCTGGGCGGTCGGGCAGACGCTCTGGGCGGTGTTCGACCTCCTGCTGCGGACGCGGGCGCCGTTCCCGTCCCTCGCCGACGCCGGGTCGCTGGCGTTCGTGCCGCTGGTAGGCCTCGCGACGTTGCTGCTGCCGGAGGCGCCGGAGGACCTGCGCGGCCGCGTGCGGGTCGCGCTCGACGGGCTGCTCATCGGCGGCTCGCTGCTGTTCCTGTCGTGGGCGACGGTCCTCGGCCCGGCGTACCGGCAGGGCGGGGAGTCGCCCGCCGGCGCTGTGGTCGCGGTGGCCTACCCGTTCGCCGACGTCGTGCTGGCGACGATCGCGCTGTCGGTGCTGACCCGGCTGCGCGGCCGCAACCGCATCCAGCCGTTCTGCGTCGCCGCCGGGCTGCTCGCGTTCGTCGTGGCGGACAGCGGGTTCGCGGTGCTGTCGATGCGCGGCGCGTACCGCTCCGGCACCCTCACCGACCTCGGCTGGGTCGCCGGCGCGCTGCTCATGGCGCTCGCCGCGCTGGCCCCCGCGTACGACGGCGTCGGCCGCCGCGCCGACGACGCCAAGACGTTCAGCGCGCTGCCGTACCTGCCGCTCGCGTTCGCGGCCGCCGTGGCGTTCTGGTCCGGCGTCGCCCACGATGGCCTGGCCGGCACCGAGACGACGATCGGTGTCGGCGTCGTCGTGCTGGTCGTCCTGCGCCAGCTCCTCTCCGTCTCCGACAACGCCCGCCTGACCCGGTCGCTGGCCGCCGCCATGCACGAGGCGCAGCAGCGCGAGGAGCACTTCCGCTCGCTCGTGCAGGGCTCGTCGGACGTGCTGACGATCTGCGAGCGCGACGGCACCATCCGGTTCATCTCGCCGGCCGTCTACCGCGTGTTCGGCTACCACCCGGACGACCTGATCGGCACCCACCTCGCCGAGCTGGTGCACCCGGACGACCGCGACCGCGTCGTCGGCGAGGTCGCCGACGCCGTCCTCAACCCGGGCCACCCGATCCTGATCCAGTGCCGCTACCGCTGCGCCGACGAACGCTGGATCCACGTCGAGGCGCTGCTGTCGAACGACCTCGACCACCCGCACATCGCCGGCCTGGTCTTCAACACCCGCGACGTCAGCGAGCGCAAGGAGCTGGAACGCCAGCTCACGCACCAGGCGTTCCACGACCCGCTCACCGGGCTCGCGAACCGCGCGCTGTTCCGCGACCGGGTGCGGCACGCGCTCGCGCTACGGCGGCGGACGTTGCAGCCGCTGGCGGTGCTGTTCCTCGACCTCGACGGCTTCAAGGCCATCAACGACTCCCTCGGCCACGCGCACGGCGACCGCCTGCTCGGCGCCGTCGCCGGCCGGCTGCAGGCCTGCGTCCGCCCCGGCGACACCGTCGCGCGGCTCGGCGGCGACGAGTTCGCGGTGCTGCTCGAGGAGCTCGACGGCGTGCACGTCGCGCAGCAGGTCGCGCAACGGTTCATCGCCGAGCTCCAGTCGCCGTTCGCGCTCGACGGCCACGACGTCGTCGTCGGCGCGAGCGTCGGCCTCGCGCTCGCCGAGGTCGACGACGACGCCGACGAGCTGCTGCGCAACGCCGACCTCGCGATGTACCGCGCGAAGACGCTCGGCAAGAACCGCTGCGAGATCTTCGAGCCGGACATGCACGCCGCCGCGCTCGACCGGATGGCCATCGAGAACGACCTGCGCCACGCCGTGGTCCGCGACGAGCTGCGGCTGCACTACCAGCCAGTTGTGGAGCTCGCGACCGGCCGCGTCGTCGGCGTCGAGGCGCTGCTGCGCTGGCAGCACCCGGAGCGCGGGCTGGTCTCGCCGCTGGACTTCATCTCCGTCGCGGAGGAGAGCGGCATCATCGTGCCGGTCGGCCGCTGGGTGCTCACCGAGGCGCTGCGCCAGGTCGCCCGCTGGCGCCGCGAGACGGGCCTGCCGTTGCGGCTGTCGGTCAACATCTCCGCCCGCCAGCTCCAGGCGCCGCGGCTCGCCGAGCACGTCGCGAAGACGTTGCGCTCCACGGGTGTCAGCCCCAACGACCTCGTCCTCGAGATCACGGAGTCGATGCTGGTGGACGACGCCGAACGCACCATCGCCAAGCTGCACCTGCTCCGCGAGCTCGGCGTGCGGCTGGCGATCGACGACTTCGGCACCGGCTACTCGTCGCTCAACTACCTGCGCCGGCTGCCGGTCGACGTGCTGAAGATCGACCGGTCGTTCGTGCAGGGCATCGGCACCGAGGACGAGCTGACCTCGCTCACCGGCGCGATCGTCGGCATCGGCCGCGACCTCGGCCTCGACACCGTCGCCGAGGGCATCGAGGAGCCGGAGCAGCTCGCCGCGCTGCGGGCCATGGGCTGCGAGCTCGGCCAGGGGTACCTCTACGCCCGCCCGCTCCCGCCGGAGCAGCTCGCCGACCTGCTGCGTTCCAACGCCGTCCTCGACGTGCCGCACGCCGCCTCCGCCTGACGGCAGGAGACGGGCGCCGCCCGCCGAACCTTCGTCCGCATGCCCATCACCCAGCGCCCCCGCCTGCTGGCGACCGCCCTCCTGTCGGCCCTCGCCCTGACCGCTGTCCCCGCCCACGCCGCGGCGCCGAAGCCGCAGATCACCGACCCGAAGGGCGACACCGCGGCGCCCATGGCCGGTACCGACCTGGTGTCCGTCCTGTTCGGCACCAGCGGGACGACCGCGAAGGTCAAGAAGAAGACCGTCTACACGCCGACCAAGCTGGTCGTGACGCTGACCTACGACGGCCAGCCCTCCGCCGACCCGACCGTCTCGCACGTCGTGACGTTCGACGCCCCCGGCTGCGACGACGTGTACCTCCAGGTCTACGGCGGCGACGGCACGTTCGGCAGCGCCGACTGCGTCAACGCCGCGTTCGACTTCGGCTACAAGACGTCGGGCAACACCATCACCCTGACGCTGCCGTTCGGGGCCCTCGGCAAGTCGCTGCGCGGCGGGGCGAAGCTCGGCGCCCTTCGCGCGTACACCGCCGTCGGCGACCCGCTGATCGGCCTCGAGACCGTGGTGATGACCAGCCGGGACGAGACCGCCAACGACGTCGCGAAGACGGACGCGCTCTACACGGTGAAGTAGCTCGTTCGCGGGTTCCTTGACGGGAGGCGTGCGCGCTCTGGCATAGTGCGCGCATGACCTCCCGCAGGGACCGCGTAGTCCCGTAGCGCGCCCCGGGGCACCCCCGAGCGCGCAGACCTCCCGCACCCGCGGGAGGTTTTTTGTTTCCCGGGACGAGCACGACGGAGGACGGACATGGAGAACGTGACCGGAGCCGAGAGCCTCGTCCGCGCGCTCAGGCAGGCGGGCGCCGAGGTCGTCTTCGGCATCCCCGGCGGCGCCATCCTGCCGGCGTACGACCCGCTGCTCGACGCCGTCGGCCTGCGGCACATCCTGGTCCGGCACGAGCAGGGCGCCGGCCACGCGGCCGAGGGGTACGCGCAGGCGACCGGCAAGGTCGGCGTCTGCATGGCGACCTCCGGCCCCGGCGCCACGAACCTCGTCACGCCGATCGCCGACGCGTACATGGACTCGGTGCCGATCGTCGCCGTGACCGGGCAGGTGCCGTCGTCGGCGATCGGGACGGACGCGTTCCAGGAGGCCGACATCTGCGGCATCACGATGCCGATCACCAAGCACAACTACCTTGTGCAGGACGCCGCCGACATCCCGCGCACGATCGCCGAGGCGTTCCACATCGCCTCGACCGGACGGCCGGGGCCGGTGCTCGTGGACGTGCCGAAGGACGTGCTCCAGTCGACCGCGCCGTACGGGTGGCCGGACACGCTCGACCTGCCCGGCTACAAGGTCGCCTCGAAGCCGAACGCCAAGCAGGTCCAGCAGGCCGCCCGCCTCATGGTCGAGTCGCGCCGGCCGGTCCTCTACGTCGGCGGCGGCGTGCTGAAGTCGCGCGCGGCCGCCGAGCTGCGGGTGCTCGCGGAGCTCACCGGCATCCCGGTCGTGACGACGCTGATGGCGCGCGGCGCGTTCCCGGACAGCCACGCGCAGCACCTCGGCATGCCCGGCATGCATGGCACGGTCGCGGCGGTCATGGCGTTGCAGAAGGCGGATCTCATCGTCGCGCTGGGCGCGCGGTTCGACGACCGGGTGACCGGCAAGCTGTCGACGTTCGCGCCGGGCGCGACCGTCGTGCACGCCGACATCGACCCGGCCGAGATCGGCAAGAACCGCGCCGCCGACGTGCCGATCGTCGGCGACGCGCGCGAGGTCATCGCCGACCTCGTCGTCGCGGTCCAGGCGGAGCCGTCACGGCCGGACCTGGGCGCCTGGTGGGCGGAGCTGGACGCGCTGCGGTCGCAGTACCCGCTCGGGTACGCGCCGCCGGAGGACGGCTCGCTCGCGCCGCAGCACGTCATCACGCGCATCGGCGAGATCTGCGGCCCGGACGCCGTCTACGTCTCCGGCGTCGGGCAGCACCAGATGTGGGCGTCGCAGTTCATCCGGTACGAGCACCCGTACACCTGGCTGAACTCCGGCGGCCTCGGCACCATGGGCTACGCCGTCCCCGCCGCGATGGGCGCGAAGGTCGGCCGGCCCGACGCGCTGGTGGTCGCGATCGACGGCGACGGCTGCTTCCAGATGACCAACCAGGAGCTGGTCACCTGCGCCGTCGAGGGCATCCCGGTCAAGGTCGCGATCGTCAACAACGGCAGCCTCGGCATGGTCCGCCAGTGGCAGTCGCTGTTCTACAACGCGCGGTACTCCAACACGGACCTCAAGTACGTGCCGGACTTCGTCAAGCTCGCCGACGCGTACGGCTGCGTCGGGCTGCGCTGCGAGACCGCCGCCGACGTCGACGCGACGATCGAGAAGATGCTGTCGGTCGACGACGTGCCGTGCGTCGTGGACTTCCGGGTCGGGCAGGACGCGCAGGTCTGGCCGATGGTGCCGGCCGGGACGTCGAACTCCGACATCCGGTACGCGCGCGACGTCCGGCCCGACTTCAGCGAAGGGTCGGAGGGGTGATGACGAAGCACACGCTCTCCGTCCTGGTCGAGAACAAGCCCGGCGTCCTGGCCCGCGTGTCCGGCCTGTTCTCGCGGCGCGGCTTCAACATCGACTCGCTGGCCGTCGGCCCGACCGAGCACCCCGACGTGTCGCGCATGACGATCGTCGTCTCCGTCGAGGACCTGCCGTTGGAGCAGGTCACCAAGCAGCTCAACAAGCTCGTCAACGTCATCAAGATCGTGGAGCTGGAGCCCGAGGCGTCGGTGCAGCGCGAGCTGCTGCTCGTCAAGGTCCGCGCCGACGTCGCCACGCGCTCGCACGTCCTGGAGACGGTGCAGCTGTTCCGCGCCAAGGTGGTCGACGTCGCCACCGACGCCGTGACCGTCGAGGCCACCGGGACCGCCGACAAGCTCGACGCGCTCATCCGGGTGCTGGAGCCGTTCGGCATCCGCGAGCTCGTCCAGAGCGGGATGGTGGCCGTCGCGCGCGGCGGCCGTTCGATGACCGACCGCGCCCTGCGCGCCGCCGAGAGGACCGCCTGATGCCCGAGATCTACTACGACGCCGACGCGTCGTTCGACCCGATCCTGGCGCGCCGCGTCGCCGTGCTCGGGTACGGCTCGCAGGGCCACGCGCACGCGCTGTCGTTGCGCGACAGCGGTGCCGACGTCCGCATCGGCCTGCCAGTGGGATCGCGGTCGCGGGCCGCGGCCGAGGCGGAAGGGCTGCGCGTGCTGACGCCGGAGGACGCGTGCGCCGAGGCCGACCTCGTCATGGTGCTGGCGCCCGACACCGCGCAGCGCTCGCTCTACGCGTCCGCGATCGCGCCGTCGCTGCGCGAGGGCGACGCGCTGTTCTTCGCACACGGCTTCAACATCCGGTTCGGCTACGTCGAGCCGCCGCCGTTCGTCGACGTCGCGATGGTCGCGCCGAAGGGGCCCGGCCACCTCGTCCGCCGGCAGTTCATGGAGGGGCGCGGCGTGCCGTGCCTGGTCGCGGTCGAGCAGGATGCCTCCGGCAACGCCCTCCCGCTGGCGCTCTCGTACGCGAAGGCCATCGGCGGCACGCGCGCGGGCGCGTTGCGGACGACGTTCACCGAGGAGACCGAGACCGACCTGTTCGGTGAGCAGGCGGTGCTCTGCGGCGGCGCGTCGGCGCTGGTGCAGGCGGGCTTCGAGACGCTGGTGGAGGCCGGCTACCAGCCGGAGGTCGCGTACTTCGAGTGCCTGCACGAGCTGAAGCTGATCGTGGACCTCATGTACGAGGGGGGCCTGGCGAAGATGCGCTGGTCGATCTCGGACACCGCCGAGTACGGCGACTACACGCGCGGCCCGCGCGTCGTGACGTCGGAGACGCGCGCGGAGATGCGCCGCATCCTGGACGAGATCCGAAACGGTGAGTTCGCACGTGAGTGGGTGGCGGAGGACGACGCAGGCCGCCCGAACTACACCAAGCTCGCCGAGGAAGGCGCCCAGCACCCCATCGAGGAGGTCGGCGCCCGCCTCCGCGGCCTGATGTCCTGGATCGAAAAGACCTGATAATTCAGGCCTAGGCAGAGTTATCAATTCCTGCGATGCTCGCGTCGCGTCGTCACGGGGGCGGCGCTTCTTGAACGGGGGTTCTTCGCGATGCTTCGTCGTGCACTGCTCACCATCGTCGCCGCGCTGACGATGATCGTCGGCCACGCGATACCGGCCACCGCGCAACCGGACCAGTCGACGTGCGTCCCGAGTACGGATGCGCCCACGCAGACGACTGCGACGATCTGTGTGGACGTCACCGGTTCGACGAGGCGCGTCTACGTCCGGGGGACGAGCCTGTTCACTCCGACGGTCCTCACGGTCAACTGGGCCGAGCTGTGGGAAGACAACACCCTGGTCGTCTACAACTGCTGCGGCTGGTCGGGTTACTCCGACTATTACGGCGGGGGCTGGACCGTACGGCCCGGGCACTGGTACCAGGCGTGTGCGTCGGTGGGCGTGCGGGACGCCGTCCTGGGGGGCCACACGTACGGTCCTATCTGCTCGAACTGGCGCTATAGCTGATCGGCCCTGACGCGCCGGTAGGCTCGCGCGCATGAGCCGACCGGTCGTCTTAGTCGCGGAGGAGCTGGCGCCGAGCGCGCTGGACGTGCTCGGCACCGACTTCGACGTACGCCACGTGGACGGCGCCGACCGCAACGCCCTGCTGCCCGCGTTGCGCGACGCCGACGCCGTGATCGTGCGCTCCGCGACGACGATCGACACCGAGGCCCTGGCGGCCGCACCGAGACTCAAGGTGGTCGCCAGGGCCGGCATCGGCCTGGACAACGTCGACGTCCCCGCCGCCACCAAGGCGGGCGTCATGGTCGTCAACGCCCCGCAGTCCAACGTCATCTCCGCCGCCGAGCACGCGATCGCGCTGCTGCTGGCGGTCGCGCGCCGCGTCCCGCAGGCGGACGCGAGCCTCAAGGGCGGCGAGTGGAAGCGCGGCAGGTTCACCGGCGTGGAGCTGGCGGGGAAGACGGCCGGAATCGTCGGGCTCGGCCGCATCGGCGTGCTCGTCGCGCAACGCCTCAGCGCGTTCGGGATGCGGCTCGTCGCCTACGACCCCTACGTGCCCGCCGGCCGGGCGGCGCAGATGGGGGTGCGGTTGCTGCCGCTGGACGACGTCCTCCGCGAGGCCGACGTCGTCACGATCCACCTGCCGAAGACCAAGGAGACGGCCGGCCTGATCGGCGAGCGCGAGCTCGCGCTGCTCAAGCCCGGCGCGATCCTCGTCAACGCCGCGCGCGGCGGCCTGGTGGACGAGCACGCGCTGGCGCAGGCGCTGAAGGACGAGAAGATCGGCGGCGCCGGGATCGACGTGTTCGGCACCGAGCCGTGCACGGACAGCCCGCTGTTCGCGTTCCCGAACGTCGTCGTCACGCCGCACCTCGGCGCCTCCACGACGGAGGCGCAGGACAAGGCCGGGACCGCCGTCGCCAAAAGCGTGAAGCTCGCGCTCTCCGGCGAGTTCGTGCCGGACGCGGTCAACGTGCAGGCGGCCGGCGTGATCGCGGAGGAGATCCGCCCCGGCCTGCCGCTGGTGGAGAAGCTCGGCCAGATCCTCACCGGCCTGGCGCAGGGCGTCGTCGCGAACCTCACCGTCGAGGTGCGCGGCGAGATCGCCGCGCACGACGTCAGCGTGCTCAAGCTCGCGGCGTTGAAGGGCGTCTTCGCGCCGGTGGTCGAGGAGCCGGTGACCTACGTCAACGCGCCGCTGTTCGCGGAGGACCGCGGCGTCACGGTCGACCTGACGACGAGCAGCGAGAGCCCCGACTACCGCAACCTGCTGACGTTGCGCGGCACCCTCGGCAACGGCACCACGGTGAGCGTGTCCGGCACGCTGATCGGCCCGCGCCAGATCGAACGCCTCACCGAGGTCGACGGCTTCGACGTCGACCTGACGCCGACGGCGCACCTGGCGTTCTTCCGCTACCACGACCGCCCCGGCATCGTCGGCGCGGTCGGCGGCATCCTCGGCGACGCGCGGGTGAACATCGCGAGCATGCAGGTGAGCCGCACGCAGCAGGGCGGCGACGCACTGATGGCGCTGACCGTGGACACGGCGATCCCGGAGGAGGCGCTGCGCGCGATCGCGGACGCGGTCGGCGCGCACTCGGCGCGCGGCGTGGACCTCGTGGGGCAGTGACCCGGCAGTGAGCGGCACCGGCGTCGTCGCGACGCGCGACGGGCTGCGGCTCTCGTACCGGCTGGCCGGGAGCGGGCCGTTGCTGGTCTGCCAGCCCGGCGGCCCGGGCCGCGCGGCGAGCTACCTGCGCGACCTCGGCGGCCTCACCGACAGACGGACGCTGGTGCTGCTCGACTCGCGCGGCACCGGCGCCTCGGACCGCCCGGACGACGACGAACGCCTGCGGTTCCCCCACCTGGCGGGCGACCTGGAGGACCTGCGCAACCACCTCGGCCTGGCGCGGATGGACCTGCTCGGCCACAGCGCGGGCGCGATCGTCGCGCAGGCCTACGCCGCCGAGCACCCGGACCGGGTCGGCCGCCTCGTGCTCGTCACGCCGAGCGGCCGGTTGCAGGACGCGCCCGACGACACCGCCGAGATCGTCGAACGCCGCCGCGGCGAGGAGGGCTACGCCGACGCGCTGGCCGAGTACGACCGCACCGGCTTCGCCCGCCCGCTGATGTACGGCATCTGGAACGACGAGACCGCCGCCCACGCGGCCGGCGCCGACAGCGAGATGGACGGCCGGGCCGAACGCGCCTTCCACCCGCCGCCGGGCAGCGTCGACACCGCCGCGATCGTGGCCGGCCTCCGGGCCGTCAGCGGCCCGGTGCTCGTCGTCGCGGGCACCAAGGACGCGGCCACCGGCGTCGCGGCCGCGCGGGCCGTCGCGGCGAGCTTCCCGCACGCGCGGCTGGAGGTCCTGGACGGGCTCGGGCACTTCCCGTGGGTCGAGCAGCCGGCGGCGTTCGTACCGGTGGTCACGGAGTTCCTGGCGTCCGCTACCGTCTAGCCATGGACGACGCGCTGGAGCTCGCGGTCGAGCTCAACACGACGCCCCGCACCGCCGAGGAGCGGGCCGCGCTGCTGGCCGAGCCGGGCTTCGGCCGGGTGTTCACCGACCACATGGCGACCGCCACGTGGACCGCCGACGGGGGCTGGCGGGACCCGACGATCCGGCCGTACGGGCCGCTGTCGTTCGACCCGGCGACGAGCTTCCTGCACTACGGCCAGGCGATCTTCGAGGGGTTCAAGGCGTACCGGCACCCGGACGGCTCGGTCGTGACGTTCCGGCCGGAGCGCAACGGCGCGCGGTTCCGGCGGAGCGCGGCGCGGCTGGCGTTGCCGGAGCTGCCGGTGGAGTGGTTCGTCGGGCTGGCGGACGAGCTGATCCGCACCGACCGCGAGTGGGTGCCGACCGGGGGAGAGGCCAGCCTGTACCTGCGGCCGTTGATGCTCGGCACCGAGGTCCAGCTCGGCGTGAAGCCGAGCAGCGAGGCACTGTTCCTCATCGTCGCCTCGCCGGCCGGCTCGTACTTCGCCGGCGGCGTGAAGCCGGTGACGATCTGGCTCTCCGAGGAGTACGTCCGCGCCTCGCCCGGCGGCACCGGCGCCGCGAAGTGCGCCGGCAACTACGCCGCCAGCCTGCTGCCGCAGCAGGAGGCGATCGCCAACGGCTGCGACCAGGTGGCGTTCGTCGACGCCGTCGAGCACCGGTGGGTCGAGGAGCTCGGCGGCATGAACCTGTTCTTCGTCCACGACGACGGCTCGATCGTCACGCCGGAGCTGACCGGCACCATCCTCGAGGGCGTCACGCGCGACGCGATCCTCACCCTCGCCGGCGAGCTCGGCCACAAGGTGGAGGAACGCCGCGTCGACATCGCGGAGTGGCGCGACGGCGTCGCCACCGGCCGGGTCGCCGAGGTGTTCGCCTGCGGCACGGCGGCGGTCGTGACGCCGGTCGGGCGGCTGAAGTGGCGCGGCGGCGAGGTCGCCACCGGCGACGGCGGCACCGGGCCGGTGACGCAGAAGATCCGCGACACGCTGCTCGACCTCCAGCTCGGCCGCGCCGAGGACACCCACGGCTGGCTGCACCGGGTCTGCTGACATGCCCATCACGCCCACGGCGAAGATCTGGATGGACGGTGAGTTCGTCGACTGGGACGCCGCCACCATCCACGTGCTCAACCCGACGCTGCACTACGGCTGGGGCGTGTTCGAGGGCGTCCGCGCCTACGCGACCGACCGCGGGCCGGCGGTGTTCCGGCTGACCGAGCACGTCGAACGCCTGTTCCGCTCGGCGCGCATCTACTTCCTCGAGCCGCGGTTCACCGTCGCCGACGTCGTCGCCGCGACGAAGGAGCTGGTGCGCGTCAACGACGTGGAGTCCTGCTACATCCGCCCGCTGATGTACCTGGGCTACGGCGAGATGGGGCTCAACCCGCTCCCGTCCGAGACCAAGGTGATGGTCGCCTGCTGGCCGTGGGGGACCTACCTCGGCGAGGCGGCCGCGGAGACCGGCGTCCGCGCCCGCGTCTCCTCCTGGCAGCGCATCGGCCCGAACACCATCCCGCCCGCCGGGAAGGGCACCGGCCAGTACCTCAACTCCTCGCTCGCCAAGGTCGAGGCGTTGAAGGCCGGCTACGACGAGGCGATCCTGCTCACGCCCAACGGCAACGTCGCCGAGGGCAGCGGCGAGAACCTCTTCGTCGTCTCGCGCGGCGTCCTCTACACGCCGCCGGTGGTCGACGGCGTCCTCGCCGGCCTCACCCGCGACGCCGTGATGACGCTGGCGCGGGACGAGGGGTACGAGGTGGTGGAGCGCAGCATGGTCCGCTCCGACCTGTACTTCGCCGACGAGGTGTTCTGCACGGGCACGGCGGCCGAGGTGGTGCCGTTCGTGGAGATCGACGACCGGAAGGTCGGCGACGGCGTGCCCGGCCCGGTGACCCGGCGGCTGGTCGAGCTGTACCGCCAGGCCGTCACCGGCCGGCTGGACCGGTACAAGGAGTGGAACGACTACGTCCGCGACTGAGGCAGGAACGCCGCCGCCACCGTAGAAACGGGACGGATCGCCCACCCCTCGGGCGGTCTCGTAGCCTTTCGGAGGCACCCGGTGCGCCGTTCCGCCCTCGCGATCGCGGCTCTCGCCGCCGTCCCGCTGCTGGCCCAGCCCGCGTCCGCGACGTGGGACCCGCCGGACCTGCCGTCGCTGGGGGAGTACACGAGCTGCCACCTCGTCGCGACGACGCACCACATCATCACGGCCGACTTCGACATCTCGTACACCACGTACTCGGTGGAGTGCTGAGCGTCCCCCTCCCCTCCCGCACGACCCGCTGAAGGAGTCGTTCCATGACCCGCGCCCTGCTCGCGGCCGCCGCCCTCGCGGTCGCCGCCACCCCGCTCGCCGCGTCGGCCCAGCAGCCGCCGCCGTTCCCGTACGGGTGCACCGTCACCTGGACCTCCGTGGCCCAGTGGTCGCCCGACACGCCGGTCGTCGGCGGCCAGGACGTCAGCGTCCCCACCGACGTCCAGTGCTACGGCTGAAGGAGCCCCTCGCCATGAACCGCATCGTGCTCGCCGCCGCCGCCCTCGCGGTCGCGGCCACCCCGCTCGCCGCCTCCGCGTCGTCGCAGGTGCCGCCGCCGTACAGCTGCCACGTCACCTGGACCGAGGTCGCCCAGTGGACGAACGACGTCCCCGTCGTCGGCGGCGACCCGGTGTATGCCCCGTCCGTGCGGTGCTACGGCTGACGCTCCGGCCGGCCCGCCGGGAAGGAACGTCGCGGGTGCGCGGAGAAGGCGGCGCCAGCGCCCGCACCCCGCGCGGCGCGTCCCCCTCCCGAGGAGACCGCATGAAGCCCCTCCGTCTGGTCCTCGCGGCCGCCGCCGTCGCGGCCGCCGTGCTGCCCGCCGCCGCGCAGGCCGGCAACGGCTGCTCGATCTACACCACGCACGAGCAGGTCGCGCCGGGCGTCTGGGTCGACGTCCCGCACTGCGCCTGGTAGCCGGCGTCCCGGCGGAGGTGTCCGGGCAGGAAACCGGACACCTCCGTCGAACCGGGACCAATCGCCCCACCCGGGCGTCCCCTCACCCCGCCAGGAGGCAGCCACCATGCGCTCGCTCCGTACCCTGCTCGCCGCCGTGGCCGTCGCCGCCGCGCTCGTCCCCGGCGTCGCGTCCGCCGGCATCGACCCGCCGTGCTCCGGCGCGCGCCCGGTGTCGCTCCAGTGGGAGGACGGCAAGCCGATGGTCGTCGTCACGCCCCCGCCGTACGCCTGCTGACAGGAGCCCCTCGTGAAGTCGTTCCGCCTCGGCCTCGCGGCCGTCGCCCTGGCGACGCTCGCCGCGCCGCTCGCGTCCGCGCACGCCTACACCTGCGTGCCGCACTTCCACGTCGAGTACGTCGACGTGGCGGGCCGGCAGGTCCCGACCGTCGTCTACGACGGGATGATCTGCTAGCCGTCCGTACCGGACGACGAAGGGCCGCTCCCGGACGGGGGCGGCCCTTCGCGCGTCACGGCTGCGGGATCTCCTCCCACCACTGGCACCACCACGCCGCGCCGACCAGGATGCGGATCTTCGGGTGCCAGCAGTAGGAGATGTCCTTGTCGTTCTCGAGGTAGTACAGGCAGTTGTCGCACCGCTCGTCGCCGTACGGCTTCCCCTTGAGGATCGAGTCCTCGACCAGGTGCTGAAGCTTGAGGTTGTTCTCCTCGTCGATCGGCTTCGGCTCCGGCATGGGCATCTCGGTCATGCATCCATCCAAGCAGGTAACGTGCGCGCCGTGCGCATCGCGAGGTTCTCCGTCGAGGGCGACGTGGCGTTCGGCATCGTCGAGGGCGACGAGGTCGCGGCGCTGGTGTCGCACCCGTTCGGACCGTTGTCGTTCACCGGCGACCGGTACCCGCTCGACGCCGTCCGACTCCTCGCCCCGGTCATCCCCAGCAAGGTCGTCGCGATCGGCAAGAACTACGCCGACCACGCCCGCGAGATGGGCGGCGAGCCGCCCGCGGCGCCGGTGATGTTCCTCAAGCCGTCGACCGCCGTCGTCGGCCCCGGCGACCCCGTCGCGCGGCCCCCGGGCGTCGAACGCCTCGACTACGAGGGGGAGCTGGCCGTGGTCGTCGGGCGGCTGGCGCGGGACGTGCCGGCCGAGCGCGCGCTCGACGTGGTGCTCGGCTACACCTGCGCCAACGACGTGACCGCCCGCGACCAGCAGGCCGCCGACGGGCAGTGGACGCGGGCCAAGGGGTACGACTCGTTCTGCCCGCTGGGGCCGTGGGTCGAGACCGGCCTGGACCCGGCCGCGAGCCGCGTGACGACGACGTTGAACGGCGCGACGAAGCAGGACGCGGCGACCTCGCTGCTGCTGCACGACGTGCCGGCGCTGGTGGCGTACGTGACAAAGGTGATGACGCTGCTGCCGGGCGACGTGATACTCACCGGCACCCCGGCGGGGGTCGGGCCGATGGAGGTGGGCGACGAGGTGGCGGTGACGGTGGCCGGGGTCGGCACGCTGACCAACCACGTGGTGGCCCGGACACCCCACGACGCCGCTCGCTCCGCTCGCGGCGCCGCGGGGACCCCGGAGGAGCTGTGAGCGAGGTCCGTACGAGGTTCGCGCCGGCGCCGTCCGGCGACCTGCACGTCGGCAACGTGCGCACCGGCCTGTTCTCCTGGGCGGTGGCGCGGCAGGCGGGCGGGAAGTTCGTCTACCGGATCGAGGACACCGACGCGTCCCGCGCGACCGACGAGGCGTTCCACGCCGCCGTCGACGTGCTGCGCTGGCTCGGCCTCGACTGGGACGAGGGGCCGGTCGTCGGAGGGCCGCACGCGCCGTACCGGCAGTCCGAGCGGTTCGAGGTCTACGCCGGCGTCGTCGCGCAGCTCCAGGAGTCGGGGCACGCCTACCCGTGCTACTGCTCGCCGGAGGACGTCACGGCGCGCAAGGCGGCGCGCGGCGACAAGACGCCCGGCTACGACGGGTTCTGCCGCGACCGCGTCGACGTGCCGGAGGGCGTCGCGCCGACGATGCGCTTCCGCATGCCGGAGGGGTCCACGACGTGGGACGACCTCGTGCGCGGCGCGATCACCATCGAGCACAAGGACGTGCCGGACTTCACGATCCTGCGCTCCAACGGCCACCCGCTCTACATGCTCGCGGCCACCGTCGACGACGTGCTCATGGGCCTGACGCACATCATCCGCGGCGAGGACCTCATCGCCGCGACGCCGCGGCAGATGGCCATGTACGCGGCGATGGGCGTGGCGCGCGAGGACTTCCCGCGGTTCGCGCACCTGCCGCTCATCGTCGGCGACGACGGCAAGCCGCTGTCCAAGCGCAACGGCGAGGTCTCCATCGCCTGGTACCGCCGCAACGGCTTCCTCCCGGAGGCGATGCTCAACTACCTCGCGCTGCTCGGCTGGTCGCTGCCGGGCAGCGACGACGAGGTGTTCACGAGCGCCGAGATGGTGGCGGCGTTCGACGTCACGCGGGTGTCGAGGAACCCGGCGCGGTTCGACCTGAAGAAGCTCGAGGCGATCAACGGCGAGCACATCCGGCGGCTCTCCGAGGGCGACCTGGCGGCGCGGCTGGTGCCGGTGCTGCAGAACGCCGGCGTGCTGCCGGACGCGGTGCCGGACGACCTGCACGAGCGGCTGCGCGAGGCGATCCCGCTGGTGCAGACGCGGCTCGCGCGGCTCACCGAGGCGCCGGACCTGCTGCGCTTCCTGTTCGTGTCCGAGCTGACGGTCGACCCGGCGGCCGCCGCGAAGTCGCTGGTGGGGGAGTCGCTCGGCTCGCTCACCGCGGCCGAGGAGGCGCTGGCCGGGCTGGCCTCGTGGACGGCCCCCGAGATCGAGGCGGCGCTGCGCGCGGCGCTGGTCGACGGGCTCGGGCTGAAGCCGAAGCACGCGTTCGGGCCGCTGCGCGTCGCGGTCACCGGCCGCACCGTGTCGCCGCCGCTGTTCGAGTCGATGGAGCTGCTCGGCCGCGACACGACGCTCGCGCGGGTTCGCGCGGCGGTCGCGGACGTGCGCGGGTACTGACGCGCCGGGCAACGCTTTGGCGCCGGGAGTGCTGCTCGGGTACGCTGCGTGCCGTCCCGGAAGCCGGTCGCGGGCGAGGCTCGCGCGCCGGCGCCTGGATGTGCAATTGGGGTATGGGGTAATTGGCAGCCCGGCTGATTCTGGTTCAGCTAGTCTAGGTTCGAGTCCTGGTACCCCAGCTCCGCACCACCCCTAGGGCCCCGTCGTCTAGCGGCCTAGGACACCGCCCTCTCAAGGCGGCGGCGCCGGTTCGAATCCGGTCGGGGCTACCACCGAACGTACGGACCGGCCCGGCGGATCTCCCGCCGGGCCGGTGTCGTTCGGGGGCACTGGTCAGCGCCCGGTGGTGCTACCGCGCGCCGAAGGCGGGGTGCCGGGACTTGGTGCACTCGCGGCAGAGGCAGAGCCCGCTCGCCGACTCGAAGAACGACAGCGCGACGACGGTGTCGTCCTGCCAGGGCGCGCGCTGCTCGGGCACCGCGCCGGCGGGAGCGGCCGTCGTGGCGGGGAGCGGCGGGACCAGGCTCAGGTGTGACATCGGGGCCTCCGTAGGGGCGTCGGCGCGGTTTCGTTCGCTGTACCGACTGTCCCGATCCGCCCGGTACGCGCGCTATGACGAGCCGGGACGGTTTCGCCCGGTTCGTTCTGACTAGCCCGCGCCGGGCCGGACGGCCCGCCGGGGCGCGGAACCCGTTGCGACACAACGCATTCAACGGGGCGTGGTCGTTGTAATGCGCCGTTGCCGCACGTACGTTGCGCAGCGTCGGGGCGACGGCGTTCCGACCCACACCGGAGGAGCCATTCCGTGAACAAGTCAGAGCTCATCGACGCGATCGCCGAGAAGGTCGGCGGGCGCGCGGCGGCGGTGAAGGCGGTCGACGCCGTCCTCGACACGATCGTGGGCGCGGTCGCGAAGGGTGAGCGTGTCGGCCTCGTCGGCTTCGGGACGTTCGAGAAGCGGGTGCGCGGCGCGCGCACGGCCCGCAACATCCGCACCGGCGCCACGATCAAGGTGAAGGCCACGTCGGTGCCGGCGTTCCGCGCGGGTGCCGGCTTCAAGGAGACGGTCGCCAGCGGCGGCAAGGCGAAGAAGGCCGCGAAGGCCGCGCCCGCCAAGGCCGCGGCGAAGGCGCCGGCCAAGAAGGCGGCGGCCAAGGCGCCGGCGAAGAAGGCCGCGCCCGCCAAGGCGGCGACGAAGGCGCCCGCGGCGAAGAAGGCCGCGACCAAGGCGCCCGCCAAGAAGGCGGCCAAGGGGCGCTAGCCCTCCGGCCGTTCAGGGGCGCCCCGGCGTCCCCGGCTTCTTCCCTTCGGGGCCGCGTTCCGCCACGTGCGGGGCGCGGCCCCGTGCCGTTAGTAGAGCGTCGCGATGGTGATGGACGTGACGCGGCGGTCGTCGCCGTCGCCCGCGACCTCGAAGCGCACCCGCTGGCCGAACTGGAGCTTGAGCAGCCCCGAGCGCGAGAACGCCTCCGGCGGGATCGGGATCTCGGTTCCGTCGTCGAGGATCACCGCACCCGAGCGGGTGACCTCGTCGAACTCCTTGACCGTGCCCTGCATGCGGCGGCTCCTTCGCGCGTTCAGTCGCCGGGCGAGTCTAGTGCCGCGCGGGTCGCGGGCCCTACGCCGAGCGCCACCGCGGCCGCCAGGTCGGCCGGGGTGTCCACGTCGCGCTCCAGCGACGGCCACGCGCCGGGGGTGAGCTGGACGGCGCCCGCCGCGACGTGCGCGGCGCGCGACGCCCGGCCGTAGCGCGGGTCCAGGTCGGTGCCCGGGCCGGCGGTGAGCAGCGTCGTGCCGTCGCCGCGCGCGTCCGGCAGCACCGCGCGGTCGAACGCCGCCGCGGCCGCGAGGGCGGCGGCCAGCTCGTCCGGGCGGGCGCAGGGCAGGTCGGAGCCGAGCGTGGCAACGCCGTGCCGCGGCCAGAGCGCGCGGGCCAGCCGGGCGCCGTCGGCGAGCGCCGGGTTGAGGCCCGCGTCCGCGGTGTCGGCGACCACCCGCGCGCCGAGCGGCTCGAGCGCGGCGGCGGCGCGGAGGTCGTTGGTGACGGCCACGACGCCGTCCACGAGCGGGCAGGCGGCGGCCGCGGCGACGACGTCGCAGGCCATCGCCAGGGCGAGCGCGGTGCGCCGCGCGTCGGGCAGCCCGAGCCGCGTCTTGGCGACCGGCAGCTCCTTCACCGGCACCACCACGACCCACCGCGCACCCGTCACGGCGAGCAGTCTCCCCGACCGCGCTCGACACCGCGCGCCACGACCGGCGAGGATCGGCGCACCGGGTGTCGAGGAGGCGTTGCGCGTGGAGCCGTGGTTCGTGTTCGCGGTGGTCGTGATCTGGCCGACGATGAAGCTGCTGTTCAAGGACGACTTCCACGGCCGCGAGCACCTGCCGAAGAAGGGCGGCGTCATCGTCGCCGTCAACCACATCTCCTACGTGGACCCGTTCGCGGTGGCGCTGTTCGTGTGGACGGCGGGGCGGCGGCCGCGGTTCATGGCGAAGCACACGCTGTTCACGAAGCCGTTCGTCCGCAACGTCCTCAAGGGCGCGCGGCAGATCCCCGTCTACCGCAACACCGCCGACGCCGGCGCGTCGCTGCGCGCCGCCGTCGAGGCCGTCAACAACGGCGAGTGCGTCGTCATCTACCCGGAGGCGACGGTCACCAAGGACCCGGAGCTGTGGCCGATGGCGGCGAAGACCGGCGTGGCGCGGCTGGCGCTGGCGACCGGCGCGCCGGTGATCCCGCTGGGGCAGTGGGGCGCGCAGGACGTGTTCGGGAAGGACAAGCGGCCGCACCTGTTCCCGCGCCGGACGATGCGCGCGATCGCCGGCCCACCCGTCGACCTGTCGGAGTGGGCGGGCGCGGAGCCGACGGTCGAGACGATGCGTGCGGTGACGTCGAAGGTGATGGGCGAGGTGACGGCGCTCGTCGCGCAGCTGCGCGGCGGGACGCCGCCGGAGACGCCGTTCGTGCCGCCGCCGCGGCTGGCCGCCGTCCCCGACGACGAGACGCGGCGCAGCGCGTGACGCGGGCGGCGGTCCTCGGGACCGGCTCGTGGGGCACGGCGTTCGCGGCGGTGCTCGCCGACGCCGGCAC